>JAJXZC010000512.1 GCA_021780275.1 Pseudomonadota bacterium | reverse complement strand
CATTTTCGCGATCCGGGCGGCGGGAATTTCCGGCTCGATCGCCTCGATCACGCCCCAGCGGATGCCGATGTCGCGTTTTCCCCGCAAGCCCTGACTGGGATCGAGCACGTCGCCGCCCTTGATCACCAGATCGAACTTGTCGGCCGGCCCCATCGCCGCGGCGGCCGGCGTGGCAAAACGCCCTGACAACGCGGCGGCGGCCGAGCCTGCTAGAAAATGACGGCGTGACAATGCAGACATGCTGGCGCTCTCCCCAAAACTTTTCTTATCGATCAATGATGCGCCGTTCGGCAGTTTTGCGCAAGCTGCAGACGCATCAATCCCATGCCGGCGCGAAACCGGGATTCACGAAGCGCTGGTCTTTCGGCAACGCCGCGATCGCCTGCCTATCCTCGTCGTCCAGCCCCAGATGCAGCGCATCGAGATTGGCGCGCTGGCTTTCGGCGCGCGATGCCTTCGGGATCGCGGCGACGCCATCCTGGTCGAGCAGCCATTTCAGCGCGACCTGGGCGGCGCTGGCGCCATGCTTGCGGCCGATCACCGCCAGCGTTTCGTCCGACGCGGCGCGGCCCTGCGCCAGCGGGCAATAGGCCACAAGCGGGATCGCCTTCGAGCTGAGATATTTGCGTAACGGCGTCTGGTCGAGCATTACATGATATTCGACCTGGTTGCAGGCGATCGGGGCCTTGATCACCTCGACCACCGTCTTCAACAGCGCGATGTTGAAATTAGCGACCCCGATGGCGCGGGTGCGGCCCTCTTGCTTCAGCCTGAGCAGGGTCTCGAACATCGCCGGCAGGTTCATGTTCGCCGTTGGCCAGTGCACGAGATAAAGATCGACGTGGTCGAGCTTCAGCTTCTTCAGGCTGGCATCAAACGCCCGGCGGATCGCGTCGGGCGCCAGATTTTCGTTCCAGACCTTGGTCGTGACGTGCAGATCCTTGCGTGCGACCCCTGCCGCGGCGATCGCGGCCCCAATGGCATCTTCGTTGCCATACATTTCCGCGGTATCGATGTGGCGATAGCCGAGGGCGAGCGCGCTTTCGACCGCGGCGCGGCAGGCGTCGCCCTGCAGGCGGTAGGTGCCGAGCCCAAGGCGCGGCAGGCTGATGCCCTGTGTCTGCAGATGTTCCATAGGTTTCTCCCGAAGGCGCAAAGCGGCCGCCGGAGAGCAAAGGCTACGCCGCAAAAATGCATGTTAGGTGAAGCGACAGATGAGACAGCCTGTCCGTCGTTTGCCAGTCTGCCCGCAGAGCAGCCTTCAAATCAAGATCGGGTTAGAAAAGAGATGATCGGGCTGAGCCAATCGCTCGACTGTCCTATCGTTTCCAGTTGCAGATGCCGCCCGACCTGCAGGGCCAGACCTGAATCCGCGCATCGAAGGCTTGCGCATCGAGCGGGCTGCGGGGATGAGGGGCGAGCTTCGTTCGCCCGATATTGTGCGGCTGCGCCGCGCGCGCAGGCGCAACACGGGCATTTTGAACAATGATCTTCGGCACCGCCGTCGATTCTGCGCGGGCCTGCGCGCCGTTGCTCCCGCGGTCGACGGTCACGTCAAGCGGACCGGGCGCGAAGCCCGTGGCAGGGCCAAGCGGTTTCGGCGAAAGCACGGCTTTGGAGAGGTCGAGGTCGAGGAACTCGTCGGGACGGTATTCGGCCGCGGCCGACACACCGCCCCATGCCAGCAAGGCCGCGCCAATGGCCACGATGAAGATATTTCTCGGGACCACCAAGGCCTCCTGAAATGCGCTAAAAAACAGCCATTGGTGATTATCTAGGAAGCAATCAGCGCAATTCCAGCAGATCTTGCCGGCAAGGTTACCGTAGGGTCGCCCCCTCCAAACGGGCGCCGGCGGCCAAGCAAGCCTGGTGCACGACACCCGGACGGAACAGGCCAATCGATTCCGGGAGCTTTCACGGCCGACCAACCATAGATGGCCGACAATCGCGGGTTTGTTCATTCAGGGATTTTTCCGCTACCCTTGCTTCTAGCTTGCCGGGCAACCCGATTTGAACGGCGATGAGGATTTCGATGCCTGCAGCCGGGGTCTTCGGCGCTGCAAGCCCGGAAGACTTCCGATGCGGCGATCAGGTCCATTCGAATGGCGGCGCGTCGCCTAGGCGACTTCGCTTCCCTCGGCTCTACCGAAGGAAACGAAGCAAGCGTCGGCTGCAACTGGAATTCCAACCTTTTGATGGGCGACGACGGATCGGTCCTCCATCATCCCCGCAAGCTGGTCCCGACACTCTATTAAAAGCCGGTGTAGGCCAACGGAGATGCGAGGGGCATGCGCGTTCATCGGCGCGACCCGGACGGCTGGAATGCTGATTTGCGGCGAAAACACCAACCCGCTTTCGCGCCATACCTTGATAGCCCAGGGCGAGCAGGTGCACATTTCGTCCTGTCCGCCGATCTGGCCGACCCACCCGACTTCGGAAGAAGGCGCGCACGACCTGAAGCGCGGCCATCGAGAGATCAGAGCCGGCGCGCATGCGTTCGAGGCGAAGGTCTTCAACATCGTCGCCTCGGGCTTCGTCGACGCGGCCAAGC
>JAJXZC010000180.1 GCA_021780275.1 Pseudomonadota bacterium | reverse complement strand
GCGAAACGTAAGGCCGGGCCGGTTGTCCTTGAGATCGATGCGCGCCCGATGCAGATGCGCCACCGCGGCCACAAGGCTGAGGCCGAGGCCGTTGCCCGGCGTGCAGCGACTGCGTTCAAGGCGATAGAAGCGCCGGAAAATATGCGGAAACTCCTCCGCTGGTATGCCTGGGCCATTGTCCGACACCGCGACGATTGCAGCGTTTTCATCGGCCCGCACCGTCACCGTCACGAAGCCATCCCTCTTGCCGTGCTTGATCGCGTTGTCGACGAGATTAGAAGCCGCGTCGAATAGGAGGTCCCTGTCGCCGGTGACGACGACGCAAGGGTCGCCGGCCACCGACAGTTTGATTCCTTTTTCTTCCGCGGCGGCGTCAAAGAGCTCGACGACATCGCGGGCGATCGCGGCAAGGTCGACAGTGGCAAAGCCCGCCGTTCGATCCGCCGATTCAATCTGCGATATCCGCATCAGCGACGAAAAGATACGCAGGACGTCATCGAGATCGGCGATCACATCCCCGATCAGATTTTGATCCGCCTCGGCTTTGCGTGGACGACCAGAGGCTTTTTCGAGCCGGCCACGGATGCGCGCAAGCGGCGTGCGCAGATCATGCGCGACATTATCGGTTACTTCGCGGATTTCATGCATGAGCGTCTCAATACGGTCGAGCATGGAATTGAGGTTCTTGGCGAGCTCATCCCATTCGTCATCGATGCCGCGCAGTCGGATACGTGCGGCAAGCCCGCGCTCCATGATCGCGCGGCTCGTCGCATTGATCGATTCGATCCGCCCGACCGTCCGCCGCGTGACGAGCACGCTGACGACGCCAGCGAGCAGCGCAATCAAAAACAGTGCGGAGGCCAGCGCGGCTTCAATTTTTCGCGTGAACGCGTGGAGATCTTCGGCATTACGTCCGACGAGAAGATGCGAACGGTCAGGCAGCGTACTGATCTCGACGCGGTAGGACGCGATATGCCCTCCGTTCGGAAGATCGATCGTTTCCCAACCCGCAGCCCCGCTCAAATTCTGCGGCCAACGATCGAGATTACCGCCGAGCGGCACGAAATCCGAATCGGCAAGCAAATACAGCCCGCCATCGAATACCCGTTCAGCCATGCGTGTCTTGATTGCTGTTTCGAGCGCGGCGCGGCCGCCGCGGTCATAGGCCGCACACAGCGCCGCGCCTTCACCGGCGATGGCATGGTCGGAGCGGCTCAGCACATAGGACGTCGTCGACCAATAGACGAAGAAAAGCAAAGAAAGGACGATTGCGCCGAAGCCGCCGATCGCCATCAGCGCAAGGCGAAAGGTCCGTGAGCGAAAAGTCTTAGCCAGGAGCACGAACGCAAAATCCCACGCCGCGGACCGTGTGGATCAAGGGATAGTCACGCAAACTGTCAACTTTGCGCCGCACGCGTCCGACATAGACATCGATAATGTTGGTCGTCGGATCGAAATGCAGGTCCCAGACATGCTGCAACAGCATCGCGCGCGGCACCACATGGCCTTCATTACGGACGAGGTATTCGAGCACTTGAAACTCGCGTGGCAGCAATTCGATCTCGCGGCCGGCGCGCGTCACGGTCCGTGACACGAGATCAAGGGTGAGATCGCCGACGCGCAGTATCGTCGCCTTGACCATCGCCGTGCTCCGCCGCGCCAGCGCATCGACACGCGCCAAAAGCTCCGTGAAGGCAAAGGGCTTGACGAGGTAATCATCGCCGCCCGCGCGCAAGCCGCGGACCTTGTCGTCAACCTCGCCCAAGGCGCTGATGATCAAGGTCGGCGTGACGATGCCGATCTCGCGCAGCCGGCGAATGATCGCAATGCCGTCTGTGCTTGGCAGCATCCGGTCAATGACCATCACGGCGTAATCGGGCGAGCGTCCGCGCTCCAACCCCTCTTCGCCGTTCGAGGCGAGGTCGGCCTGATAGCCATTCGATTCGACAAAATCCACAAGCTGCTCGGCCGTCTCGCGATCGTCCTCGACGATCAAAATACGGCGCCGGTTTTCCGTCATGCTGCTTCCGATTTTCTTCTCTTCGCGATCTTGTGAAGCCGATGTTAGCACACGCCGGCGCTCAGCAAACTGACTTCTGCGTCAGAAATTGAACCATTCGTCATTTGCCATTTCGCACTACTCCCTATCCATTCGCGCTGCGGGCGATCGCGCAGTGAAAAAAGGGCGAAACCCGCGGCTTGGGGGCGCACCGAGCAATGGAGTGAGTACCATGTCATGCAAATCGGCGATCGCATTGATCGCAGCTGCGGCAATCTCAATATCGGCGCCAAACGCCTGGGCGCACGGCGGCGGTGGCGGCGGAGGTGGGCACGGCGGCGGCTTCGGTGGTGGTTTCGGCGGCGGCCATGGTGGATTTGGCGGCGGGTTCGGCGGCCATGGCGGATTTGGCGGCGGCTTCAGCCATGCTGGGGGATTCGGACATTGGAGCGGCGGACATTTCGCTGGCGGCCATCCAGGATTCCGCGGCGACCATTTCCATGGGCACTTCCATGGCCGTCGGTTCGCGCGCAATGGTTTCTTCTTCGGCGACC
>JAJXZC010000007.1 GCA_021780275.1 Pseudomonadota bacterium | reverse complement strand
GTTATATTCGATGATATGCGGCCTCAGGCTCCGGCAATTCTCGCCGTAGATGACGGAGCCGCCCGCGGCGCAGGCGTCGCTCTTGTCGGAAACGATCATTGGCAGCGAGTTGCCGAGCAGTTCGACATGCTCGTAATCGACCGACGTCACGCAGGTCACGGGGCTGCCGACCAGCCTTACCGGATCATAGCGGCCGCCGATACCGGCCTCGAACACCGCGAACTCGCACTGGCTTTCCTGAAAGTAGAGGCAGGCCAACGCGAACATGGCTTCAAAGGCGCCGAATTGCTCGCCTCCAGGTGCCGAAACATCGGCGATGGCGGATTTGATTCGCGCAACAAGCCGCGCCAGGGTGTCATCGCCGATCGGCATGCCGTCGATCTGAAACCGTTCGTTGAAACGAAACAGATGCGGCGAAGTGAACAATCCGGTCCGCAGGCCATCGGCTTGGGCGATACGCGCGCAGAACGCGGCGGTCGAGCCCTTGCCGTTGGAGCCCGTCGCCACGACCGAACAGCGCTGCAGCCTGGTACGGTCGATAGCAAGTCGGTCGAGCAACTCCGCCATCCGCGCCAGACAAACCCCGTCGCCATATTTCGGCAGGTCAAACATCCAACAGCCCTATCGCCGAGAATGTGTGACGCCAGATTTTCAGGATCAGGTCGCCCCGGTCCGCTTCTTCCAGCAGCCGGATCGATGGATTGGAATTGACCTCGATAATCCGCGTCGCCTCCGGCTCACCCCCGGTGTCCGCAAAAAGGTCGACGGCGGCGACGCGCAAACCCAGCGCCTGGACTGCCTTTCTCGCCGCCATGAACGCCGCCTCGCCGCGGGGGGCCTCGAACGCCATCTTGCCCCCGGCGCTCAAGTTCATCCGTCCGCCAATCTCCCAGCGTTCGCCGGCGCGCAGCACGACGTCGAGCGAAGATTCGGGAGTAGCCGTTGCGGCGACCGATGACAGGCCGCGAGCGTGCAAGGCCGCGTTGTGCGCGACCAGGAGATCGCGAATCGGGCGCACGCCGTCGCCCACCACGAACGGCGGATATTTTCTGGCCGAGTAGGCGACCTCGCCGTCGAGCAGAAAAACCCGGTATTCGAGGCCTGTAACGATCGGCTGGATCAATACCGAGTCGTAGTGTCGTGAAACCGCAAGGAAATGCCGGTCGAGCGCCGCTTCGCCGTCAACGGCTTGCGCGAAATCGCCGCGCGATCCCTGCAAGGGTTTGATGAAGGCGGCGGCGCCCAGTCTTCTGAAATATGCGAACGCGTCTTCGCGCTCATGGCCGGGGGGACGATGCGCACGATGCCGGTCGTGCAGAAAGAAATAATCGCCGCCGAGCGTCGCAACGCCGGCGCTTTCGAGGATTCGGTTGGTGAAATATTTGTCGGATGCCAGCGTCGCGGCGGTGGAATTGTTTTGCGGATACCAGGAGCACCTTCCGGCGCCGAAATGAACGCTCTTCGCCTTCGACGCCACGCTGAAGAGCAGTCCCGTTCCGCCGTCGCTATCCTGAAACGCAAGCCCGAATTCGGCGCAGGCATATTCCGCATAGACCGATTGGTCCGGATAGAAGGCGGGCTTCCCCGCTCGAAATTTCCGCAACTCTCGCATGCATTATCCGGCGGTCTGGCATTCCAGTTTTTTGATGCTTTATCTCTAACGAATTTTTGGATCGCGCGCGGCAATTAACTGCTGGATCGGCGCGAATTCCAGCAAGTTAATTGCGCGCAACCGGCTTCGCGGAGAAGGTTCGTAACGGGCATCTCGTTGCCTGAATCGCCCCTGCGGTTGGGAGCCCCCAATGCAGCGTCCGGGCCTGTTGACTATCCCTGCTATTGGGGTAGCTAAAGCGCAATTCCTCAATTGTAGCAGGGGTTTTTCGCCTCGTTTGGGGCCGGAGAGCACGTTCGTTCCATCGCCAGCCAACCGGAAAAAGCAAAACACATGAGCGCATTCCATCGAGAGAAAGTTCTTTCAGTCCGGCACTGGACCGATACGCTTTTCAGCTTCACCGCCACCCGCAATACCGGCTTTCGATTCCAGAACGGGCAATTCGCGATGATTGGCCTCGAGGTCGATGGCCGTCCGCTGATGCGCGCCTACTCGATGGCGAGCGCCAACCATGAAGATGCGCTGGAATTTTTCTCGATCAAGGTTGCCGACGGGCCGCTGACCTCGCGGCTTCAGAAGATCAAGGAAGGCGATACCATCCTGGTCGGACGCAAGGCGACTGGCACGCTGATTGCCGACAATATCATCCCGGGCAAACGTCTGCTGCTGCTGTCGACCGGCACCGGGCTTGCTCCGTTCGCGAGCCTGATCAAGGATCCGGACGTGTATGAGAAGTTCGAGAGCATCGTTCTTGTGCACGGCTGCCGGCAGGTCTCGGAACTTGCCTATGGCGAAGAGCTGGTGGCCAAGTTGCGCGACGACGAATTGTTCGGGCCGCTCCTGGCCGAAAAGCTCGTCTACTACCCGACCGTCACCCGCGAGCCGTTCCGCAACCGCGGCCGCATCACCGATCTGATCACCTCGGAGCAGCTGTTCAACGAT
>JAJXZC010000789.1 GCA_021780275.1 Pseudomonadota bacterium | reverse complement strand
TCTCGAGACCCATCTCGACACGGTGCTCAGCGAGTTGAAGGCGATCGCTTCGCCGCATCACGCCCCCGTCGAACACTTGCGCGCCCTGGTGCGCCGCCTCATGTTCTTGAACTCGCAGAACCAGGCCGAACAGATCACGCTGCTGAACGAAACCAACCAGCTCGACGAGGCCGCGCGCGCGCGCATCGCCGGCAAGCAGCGCGAGATCGTCGATCTCTTCGTCGCGGCCTTGTCGCGACTCGATGCGCAGAAGCGCATGACGCCGGACCGACGCAAGGCCTATGGCATGATGTTGCTCGGCGCGCTCAACTATACCTATGCCTGGTACGATCCAAGAGGCCCTCTCACGCCCGAGACCTACGCCGACATGACGGTCGACGCCTTCGTCGGCGGATTCGTCAACCCCGACGCAGAGGCGTCCTCGAAGGCGCGCCGTCAAATAAGGAAGGAGATCGTGTAGATCGGCTTGTTGTTGTTGACGAGCGTGACCTTCTTATAAGCCATCTTCAACTCCCCGGCGACCCGGCGTAGCCTGTAGAGACAGCGGGCCGCCCACATCGTATCGCCGCGCAGGTTGGTCTCGAAAATCTGCGTATTGCAGGCGACCTCGATGTCGGCCCCGCCGGACGGGAAAAGCTCAATATTGCCGATGATGCGCGCGAGCTGCGAAGGCGGCGTCTGCGAATGGCGCCGGCCCGTCTTCAACTGCCGGATGCGTAGCGCGATGCGCGAGCGGTTATCGTAGATCAGCGACATCTCGCGCTCGGGATCGGTGTCCTGACCGTTGGCGGGGGCCCAATAGAGGCCGTCGTCGGTCCACAGCGCCTCCCAGGCGTCGTATTCGTGCGTATCCTGAAGCCGCGCCTCACGATAGAGGAACTGCGCAACCTCGTGATAGAGCTCGTGGTCGAAGGCGGCTGCATCGGCGGGGCCCCGGCCCGTCCATTGCTTGAGAATGTCGGTCTCGTGCGTCGCGTCCATGTCAGCGCGCCTCCATCAGCGAACGGTAATGGCGCCAGATCTCGCGCGAGGGCATATCGTCGGTGGAGTGACCGATCAGGTAGCCGTCCTCGTCGCGCCGCTCCCGGTGCTCGCCGCGCTTGAGATAGAGATATTCCGGCGCCCTGATTTCGAGCCCGCGTTGATTGCGCTCGTACATCTCCGTGTCGTCGGCGAGCAGAAAGCCGGCCGGCCCCACGGAGCCCATCGTCTGCTGGCGGAAGCGGCGGTTGATCTCGGGCGAATCCTTGAACTGAATCGCCGTCACGTGCTGGATCGACTCCGTCGCCGAAACCGGCTGGATGACGAAAATCTGAATTTCGGCGATGAACAGATTGGGGAAGATCATGACATGCGGCATTCCGTCAATCATGATCGCGCGCGCCCGCTTCTCGCCATAGGCCGCGTTCATTTCGGCGACATAGCCCGGCAGCCGTTCGGCCGTGGCGCCGAACCAGCTCATAGGCTGGTCGCGCCGGCGGAACTCAGGGCGCGGGTCGACCTCGGTGTGGCCGTTGCCGAAGCTGCGCGTGATCGCGATCGCGTCGCCGCCGTAGAGCGAGCCGATGGCGCTGTCGGCGACGGAGAAGATTGAGGAATGTACAAAGCCAGGATGATAGCCGTCGCATTCGTTTTCGAGGATGAACTTCCAGTTCGCTTTTGTGCGGTGATGCAGGAAGCCGGCGCTGAGATCGAGTTCGCCGGTCGGCGAGTTCTCGCAGGCCTGGTCCAGCGTGCGGATCGCACCGCCGAGATGCTCGGCAAGAGTTGGCCCCTCGGGCGCCATCGAGGCGAAGACGAATCCGCGATAGCTCGCGACCCGCGGCGGTTTGGCGAGGCCGAGCTTGGATTTGTCGGCTCCGGCGTAGCCGTCTGGGAAGGCATAGTTGATCAGCGCGCCGTCGTTGGCGAAGGTCCAGGAATGATAGGGGCAGGTGAAGGAGGCGCGGTTGCCTTTATCCTGCACGCAGACCGCATTGCCTCGATGCGGGCAGCGGTTGAGCAGGAGTTCAATCTCGCCGCGGCGATTGCGCACCATCAGCACCGGCATCGGACCGATCGATTTGGTCACGAAATCGTTGACCTCGGGGATTTCGCTTTCGTGGCCGACATAGACCCATGTCTTAAACCAGATGCGTTCGACCTCTTCTCTGAAGATCGTCTCGTCGCAATAGAGCGACCCATGCACCATGCCGGGTTGAATGAGTTTGTCCCAGCGACTTTGATCGCTCTGCTGCATCCCGCCTCTCCCGCCGGCGGCGGGAAAGGGGCGCCGCCGTCGTGCATCACTATTTATAAAACCGGACAGTCGGTTTTTATTTGACTCTCACTTTATCTGTCAAGACCCGCCGTTGCACATCCGACGGGTCGGTTTGTTATCCCATTGCGAGTTCAGCCCGGCCTGCGGCCGTCCTTGCAGTACACCACCCGTGTTTTCTCGGGGTGCAATGTCAACTGACACTGCGCGAATCGTTCACGGATGGCTTCCAGGAGCCGTTGCGTCTCTTCTTCCGTGCGGCAATGACAGATCACATCATCGGCGTACCGTTCAAAT
>JAJXZC010000655.1:1186-2557 GCA_021780275.1 Pseudomonadota bacterium | reverse complement strand
CACCAAAGTTGACCGGACGACATTTCGAATATGGCCGAAGCCGCGCTGCAACAGTTTCACCGTCGACTCGCGCACCTCGGGGTCCGCCCCGTGTCGGTGCAGCGTATCCAGTGCGTTGAACATGCCGCCAAGGGGATTGTTGACCTCATGCGCGACGCCGGAGGCGAGCTTTCCGAGCACGGCCAGCTTTTCCTGCGCCGCCAAATGAGCCGCCAACTGCTCTCGTTCGTTGAGGGCGCGCGCCATGGAGTTGAAACGATCGAAGAGGCGACGAAATTCCGCCGAAAGCTTGTAACGATCGTCCTCGGGAATCGGTTCCGCGCGGCCTTCACGGACGCGCTCGACATAGCTTGTCAGCGTTCCGAGCGGCCGCAACATGCGCTTCAAGGCGAGATATGCGATCGCGGAAAACGCCAGCGTAATGCCGCCGTTCACCATAAGCAGCGTCCAGAACACATGCCGTCGCACGCTCAGCAGCGCGGCAATGTCGATCTCCGCCAGCACCCGTCCTATCGAATGCCCTTCAATTTTGAGGGTCCGCGACAACCAAGCCCTGCCATATCCGGGGCTCAACATCATGCCGTCAGGGGTCGGAAAATGGCGAGCCACGGCGTCCGCAAGAGCGACGCCCACGGGAAATCGCATGGGTTCGGAAGCGGCGAGAACCCGACCGTTCGCTTTCTCGACGATCACGTAGCGCGCCGCGACCCCCGCATAGTGAACTCTGGCGCGATCGAGGGCGTCGAATGTCTCCCAGACGTCTCCGCGAAGCACCGGCTGAACGACGGCCGCGGAAATGCCGTCCAGATAGGCGTCCGTCAGACTGTGGAGATTGACTTCCTGATCCGTCGCCAGGCGGTTGAGGACGAATTGCGAGATCGTGGCGGAAATGGCGACCAAAAGCCCCGCCGCAAGGAGCGGCGCTTTCCAGGAAACCGGCCAGCTGCGAACGTCGGAGATCATAGACATCACGCCTGCGCCTTGACCACAAGCCATTTCGCGAGCGTTCCGAGATAGAGGTCGGGCGTCGAAGCGATGAAGCCGTCGAGTTGGAGCTTGGCGAGGATTTTTTGGCCCAGTCTATCACGGGGCATGTCGAGAAAGGCGCGCGCGATTGCCTGCGCGGTTTCGGTCTGGCTGGCCGCCTTGGGACAAACGATGGGCGGAAAGCCCAAAAGCTCGGAGCGATAGACCACACGCGTCCGGTTGATCAGGTCGGGTTCCCGCGCCCGCATGACGTCCCAAACGTAGCCGTCTATGCTGCCGCTGCCCGCCAGCCCGGAAGCGACGGCGCGGACGACGTTGCGATGGCCGTAAGTGAAGAAGAACTCGCGAAAGAACGTCGCGGGCGTCTGATGACGAAGGGCAAGC
>JAJXZC010000655.1:0-1176 GCA_021780275.1 Pseudomonadota bacterium | reverse complement strand
GTGATCTGCGTGATGGCTTCCTTGGTGTCCATCCCGCTCGCGATGAGATTGACGATTTCGGCACGCTTGTCCGCGTCAGGAACCTGGGCGACGGCGGTCATTTC
This sequence comes from Pseudomonadota bacterium, assembly GCA_021780275.1. The sequence continues at coordinate 1,072 of JAJXZC010000655.1, read as the reverse complement.
GTCCAGAGAGACGCCCATCGCCTCGAAGACTTCGAGTTGATCCTCGTCGAACGTCTTGGCGAGGGAGTTCTCGTTGACGATCGCATAGGTCTGGTAGAGCGGCATCCCCCGATAGACGGGTGTCGCCAACAGGGCCAATTGATCTTCGTGCTGAACATAGGGGTCGTCGCAGACCCAGGCGGCGTCAAGCTGTCCGGAGAGCAGCAGCGCCGTGATTTCCTGATACGTCCTGCGCCGGACAAGCTGGACAGGCCGGTTCAGCTGGGCTTTGAGGTAGCCGCCGATCATCGACAGCAGTTCAATGTCGGAATCGAGAAACAGCGGGTTAAGCCCGACGCTGATCGGCGCGGTGTCCGACGCAGCCGCGCGGCGGGGCGCGACAGGCAGGCAGCAGGCCGCAAGGAGCGCCAGCGCCGTGCGGCGCGTCGCTTGCGCCGGCGCCTCGCCTATGGCGGCGCTCCGCTCCGCGGAGGAACGGCCAAGTAGAGCGGACATAATTCCCTCCACATTATCCTACGCGCCGTTCTCTCGCGGCGCGGTTATCGTGACGGCCCCGGCACATTTTGCCGTTCCGGGCGCATCGGCCTCGATGCTAGGCTTGAACCGCCCGTCCCGCAACCGGCCGCGCGGGAACCCCGCATGGTCGGGGAACGAGGGCCTCTCCGAACCAAGCTAGATGTCCGCGAGTTTGACCTGGCCCTCCCGCCTCTGAACAGCCTCACGACGCTCGCTGTAGCGATCGGTCAGATATTCCGAGCGGTCGCGGGTCAGCAACGTGAACTTCATCAACTCTTCCATGACGTCGACGACGCGCTCGTAATAGGCCGAAGGCTTCATGCGGCCTGAGTCGTCGAATTGTTCATAGGCTTTGGCGACGGAAGACTGGTTCGGGATCGTCAGCATCCGCATCCAGCGGCCGAGCACGCGCAATTGGTTGACGGCGTTGAAGGATTGCGATCCGCCGCTCACCTGCATGACCGCCAGCGTCTTGCCCTGCGTCGGGCGCACCGCGCCGAGCGACAAGGGAATCCAGTCGATTTGCGCTTTCATGATGCCGGTCATGGCCCCGTGG
>JAJXZC010000675.1 GCA_021780275.1 Pseudomonadota bacterium | reverse complement strand
CAAGCGCCTGCTCAATGCTGCCGTGGTGGTTGATCCGGCGGCCGGCCTGCTGATGGAGTCGGTCGAGCAGGACAAGCTCATCGGCAGCAAGAACCAGATCGAGTCCGTCATGTCGAACCTCGAAAAACGGGCTGCAAACCACATCGACTGAAGCAGACCCTGGGGCATCCCGCCGGTGGAACGGGAGGACGGGATGCCCTAGGCTTCAAGGAAGCGCTGGCGAAGCGGACAAAATAAAGATCAATAATCTTCGCAATGTCTCTGGGAGGAGAACATGGGAAAGACATCGGTAGCGGTTATCGGCGCGGGCCTTGGGGGGCTTTGTGCGGCCATCAAGCTCAAGGAAGCCGGCTTCAACAACGTCACGATTCTCGAAAAGGCCACGAAAGTCGGCGGCACATGGCGGGATAATTCCTATCCCGGGTGCGCCTGCGACACGCCGGTGGCGATGTACCAGTTCTCCTTCGCGCCGAGCCTCGGCTGGAGCCATCTTTTCCCGCGCGCGGGAGAGGTGCAGGCCTATTCCGAATTTCTCGCCGACAGCTTCAACCTCCGCCCCAATCTGAAACTCGGCGCCGAGACGACCTCCGCCGTATGGGACGAGGTGAAATCCGTCTGGCGCCTCACAACGAAATCGGGCGAGACGATCGAGGCGGATGCCATCGTGCCCGCGCTCGGTCAGCTCAATCGGCCGACCATTCCGGACATCAAGGGACGCGACAGCTTCAAGGGGCCGGCCTTTCATTCGGCGCGCTGGGACCATTCGGTCGACCTCAAGGGCAAGCGTGTTGGCGTCATCGGGTCGGCGGCGAGCGCCGTTCAGCTCATCCCGGAAGTGGCGAAGATCGCGAGCCATCTCACCGTCTTCCAGCGCACGCCGAACTGGGTGATCCCGCGTCTCGACCGGCCGATTACCGAGGAAGAAAAGGCGCTGATGATGACCGCGCCCGAAATCGCGCAGATGGGCCGCGATGTCATTTACGCCAATGCCGATCATCTTTTCTGGCAGGCCTTCAGCTGGACGAAAGAGGGCCGCGATGCCTATACGCGCATCGCACTCAATCAGCTCGAAGAGCAGATCCCCGATCCCGAACTCCGCAAGAAGCTGACGCCGAATTATCCGATCGGCTGCAAGCGCATCCTCATCACCGACGATTTCTACCCGGCCCTGATGCGCCCCAATGTCTCACTCGTCACCGAGCATATCGAGGGCATTACGCCCGAAGGCGTGAAGACCACCGACGGCGCGATGCATGATCTCGACGTCATCGTCTATGCGACGGGCTTCGAGACGACGGGCTGGCATTGGTCGATGGATGTGGTCGGTCGCGGCGGCAAGCGCCTCAACGACGTCTGGCATGAGGCGCCGGAAGCCTATCTTGGCATCACGACCGCGGGTTTCCCGAACATGTTCATGCTCTATGGGCCCAACACCAATCTCGGCCACAACACGATCACCTTCATGATCGAGCGTCAGGTTGAATATGCGGTGAAGGCGCTGCAGGCGCTGGAAGCACGTGGGGCCGCCTCCATGGATGTGACCCAAACGGCGCAGGATCGCTTCAACCGCGAGCTTCAGGCGAACCTTGCCAAGACCACCTGGGCCGATCCGGGCTGCCACTCCTGGTACAAGACAGCGGACGGCCGCATCACCCAGAACTGGGGCTCGCATACACGCGACTACGCCAAGGCGACGGCCAATGTCGCGCTTGAGGATTACACGCTCGCGCAGCGCGCGACGGTAGCCGCGCAGTAAAATCGAACGAGGCGAGCGCTCTTGCGGCGCTCGCCGACCGTTCTCCCGGGGCGCGGCATTATCTCGATTTCGGGAACACGCCCTTGGTCGTGAACTTCTGTTCCTTGTGCTTCTTGCCGAGGCGCTTTCCTTCGCCGCCGCTGAGGCCTGTGCCGGCGGGCTGCCATGCGGGGATGAGCTGATGCTTGCCGGGGCCGATGAGGTCGGCGCGGCCCATGCGCTTCAGCGCGTCGCGCAGCAGCGGCCAGTTTTCAGCGTCGTGATAGCGAAGGAATGCCTTGTGCAACCGGCGCTGCTTCAACCCCTTGATCGTCTCGACCTCTTCCGACGCGCCGCGGCGGACGGCCTTTAGCGGGTTCTTGCCGGAATAATACATGGCGGTTGAAAGCGCCATGGGTGAGGGCAGGAAGGTCTGCACCTGATCGGCGCGGTATTTGTTGCGCTTCAGCCAAAGGGCGAGGTTCATCATGTCCTCGTCCGTCGTGCCGGGATGCGCGGCGATGAAGTAGGGGATGAGGAAATATTCCTTGCCCGCCTTCTTCGCTGCCTCGTCGAACATCTTCTTGAAGCGGTCGTAAGCGCCGATACCCGGCTTCATCATCTTGGAGAGCGGGCCCTGCTCCGTATGCTCGGGCGCGATCTTCAGGTAACCGCCGACATGATGCGTGACGAGTTCCTTGATGTAGGTCGGGCTTTCGACGGCGAGGTCGTAGCGCACGCCCGAGGCGACCATGATCTTCTTGATGCCCGGCAGCTCGCGCGCCTTGCGATAGAGCTGGATCAGCGACTCGTGGCTGGTATTGAGATTGGGGCAAATGCCCGGATAGACGCAGGACGGCTTGCGGCAGAGAGACTCCGTGCGCTTGTCCTTGCAGGCCATGCGATACATGTTGGCGGTCGGCCCGCCAATGTCCGAGATGATGCCGGTGAAACCTTCTACCTTGTCGCGCACGGTCTCGATCTCTTTCAGGATCGAGCCTTCCGAGCGGCTCTGGATGATGCGGCCTTCATGCTCGGTGATCGAGCAGAAGGAGCAGCCGCCGAAGCAACCGCGCATGATCGTGACGGAGGTTTTGATCATGTCCCAGGCGGGGATCTTCTGGCCCTCGTAAGCGGGATGCGGTGCGCGCGCATAGGGCAGATCGTAGACCCCGTCCATTTCCTCGGTCGTCAGCGGAATGGGCGGCGGCGTCAGCCAGACTTCCTGATTGCCATGTCGCTGCACCAGCGGCCGCGCATTGCCGGGATTGCTCTCGCGGTGGAGAACGCGCGAGGCGCGGGCATAGGTTTCGGGATCGGCCGAGACCTGCTCGTAGGAGGGGAGACGCACCACGGTATTGGCTGCGCTGGCGCGGGCGCCTTCGTCGGCAGCATCGATATCGTCAGCATGAGCTTCCGTCCAGCCTTCCGGCACGGCGGGCTTCGTCACGGCGACGCCGCGCACATCGTCGATCTCGGACGGCTTTGCGCCCTTGGCGATCCGGTGCGTCACTTCCACGATCGCGCGCTCGGCATTTCCGTAAAGCAGGATGTCGGCCTTCGCATCGATCAGGATCGAGCGGCGCACCTTGTCCGACCAGTAGTCGTAATGCGCGATGCGGCGAAGCGAGCTTTCGATGCCGCCGAGCATGATCGGCACATCCTTGTAGGCTTCGCGGCAGCGCTGCGCATAGACGATGGTGGAACGGTCCGGCCGCTTGCCGCCTTCGCCGCCCGGCGTGTAGCTGTCGTTATGACGGAGCCGCCGGTCGGACGTGTAGCGGTTGACCATGGAATCCATGTTGCCGCCGGTCACGCCGAAATAGAGCGCAGGCTTCCCGAGCGCCTTGAAAGGCTCGGCGCTCTGCCAGTCCGGCTGCGAAATGATCCCGACGCGGAAGCCCTGAGACTCGAGCAATCGCCCGATAATAGCCATACCGAAACTGGGGTGATCGACATAGGCATCGCCGGTGACGAGGATCACATCGCATTGATCCCAGCCCAGCTGGTCCATTTCCGCGCGCGACATGGGCAGGAAAGGCGCCACGCCGAAGCGGTGGGCCCAATGCTTGCGGTAGGAAAAGATGTTTTTGGCGGCGTCCATGCCGCGGAACATGATGTTGAACGCCTCGCGGGTCAATGCCCCGCTTGGGCCGTTTCGCTTCGTCAGCCGCCGTTGACGTCGATCAATGTCACCGGCGCGGCTCGTTGAAAGGATGATGAACCGAAAGCAATCGCGGACAGGCCATGTCGCTCTTGAGCCGGATTATGCCGTCAACGACGATGCGACAGCTTTACAGAAGCTGGGCGTCACTGATGTGCAGCATGGCGCAGCACGCCGTCCATGGTGAGCAGCTCGCGGTAGAGATCGACGCGGCGGTCGCGGAAAACGCCCCATTCGAGGCGGGTTCGCCGGTTCGCCTCGATGTCGAAACTGGCGGTCAGCACCGCTTCCCCCGTCTCGCCCGCCTCGGCGACCTTCTTGCCCGTATTGTCCGCGATGAAGGACGAGCCGTAGAAGGTGATGTCGCAGGTGCGCCCCTCTTCAAGCCCGGTCCGGTTCGAAGCGATCACGGGCACCATGTTCGCGGCCGCATGGCCCTGCATGGTGCGCTGCCAGTGATCGCGCGAATGGATCGTGGGGTCATGGGGCTCGGAGCCAATGGCGGTCGGGTAGCAGATCACGTCCGCGCCTTTCAGGGCCAGAATGCGCGCCGTTTCGGGGAACCACTGGTCCCAGCAGACGGCGGCGCCGACGCGGCCGAAGCGCGTCGGCCAGACATGAAAGCCCGTGTCGCCGGGCGAGAAGTAATATTTCTCCTTGTAGCCCGGGCCGTCCGGAATATGCGACTTGCGATAGATGCCGAGAATCTCGCCATCGGCGTCGATCATGACCAGCGTATTGTAGAGCGCATTGTTGGCGCGCTCGTAGATCGAGACGGGCAGGACCACGCCATGCCGCGCCGCAAGCACGCGCATGTGTTGAACGGCGGGATTCTCGCCGACCGGCAGCGCGAGGTGCAGCAGGTCCGGATGCGTGTCCTTGCAGAAATAGGGCGTCTCGAAAAGCTCCTGCAGCAGGATCAGCTGCGCGCCTTTCTCTGCCGCTGCCGTCACCAGGCGTTCCGCATTCGCGATGTTCTCGTCGCGGTCGTTTCCGCATGCCATCTGCGTGGCGGCGACGGTCAGGCTCGTCATGTCTCAACCCATTGGAAAAGGCGTTGGTCCGCTTCGTTCGAAGCGAAGTCCAGCGACTCTAGATCGCCGTTCCCTCTCTTCGCAACCGGCTGGCATATCGCCGTTTCGTAACAGGATTCCAGAATGCGCCACTTCATCGACACGCAGGACTTCACCAAGGCGGAATTGCTCGACCTCATCGAACTCGTTCGCCTCACCAAGGCGGCGGACAAGCAGGGTGCGCTGCCGCGCCTTCTCGAAGGCGCTTCGCTCGGCATGATCTTCGAGGAGCCGTCGACGCGCACGCGCATTTCATTCGAGGTGGCGATGACGCGGCTCGGCGGTCATGCGCTCTATCTCCGGCCCGGTGAAATCCATCTCGGCGTGCGCGAGTCGGCGAAGGACACGGCCAAGGTCATCAGCCGCATGACCAACGCCATCGAGGCACGGATGCTCAAGCATTCGATGGTTCTGGAACTTGCGAAACACGCGACCGTTCCCGTCATCAACGGTCTGACCGATTACAATCACCCGACACAGGTCGTCTGCGACGTTTTCACCATGCTGGAGCATAAGCTGCCCGACAAGCCGCTCGAAGACCTGAAGGTGACCTTTGTCGGCGATACGACCAATGTCTGTTCCTCACTGATGCTGATCTGCACCCAGCTCGGTATGCATTTCACGCAAGCCGCGCCGAAGCAGTATCAGGCATCCGTCGAGCTTCAGGCTGTGGCGCGCGCGAATTGCGCGATCTCCGGCGGCACGCTCACCATCACCGACGATCCCGTCGCCGCCGTCACCGACGCCGATTTCATCTACACGGATCTCTGGTGGTGGGTCGGCCAGGAATCGGAAATACCCGATCGCAAGGCGGCCTTCATGCCGAAGTTCCAAGTCAATCTCGCCCTCTTCAGCAAGGCGCCATCTCACGCGAAAATGATGCATTGCCTGCCCGCGAGCCGCGGCGTCGAAGCGACGGACGAGGTTCTCGATCACCCGCGTTCCATTATCTACGACCAGTCCGAGAATCGTCTCCACACCGAAAAGGCGATCCTCATCGAGTTTGTGTACCCGCATATCCGCCGTCCGCAACAGGCGCTTCGCGACTGGCACGCGGGCCGTATCCAGGCATTTCTCGGCGCAAAACTTTTGCCCCCATACGACGCAAACTGAAAACGCCATAGGGACAAGGAGACATTCGGATGACTGTTATCAACACTCCGGCGACGGCAGGACGCGGCGGCTTCAAGCGCGTCCTGAATGCGCTCGACATGACGCTCTTCACGGTCTGCGCGATCCTCGTCATCGATACGCTGGCGGCTTCGGCCAAGGTTGGCGTTTCCTCGCTCACATGGTGGGTCATCACCTTCTTTTTCTTCTTTGTTCCCTATGGCCTCATCGTCGCCGAACTAGGCGCCGCCTATCCCGGCGAAGGCGGCATTCAGCAGTGGATCCGTCGCGCCTATGGCGACCGATGGGCGGGCCGCGCGGGCTGGTATTACTGGGTCAATGTCGCGCTCTGGATGCCCTCCGTTTACATCCTCTTTGCAGGCATGGCCGCGCAGCTCTTCGCGCCTGAAATGGGCCTCTGGACGAAGATCGCCATCGGCATCGTGATGACATGGATCACGGTCGGCGTCGGCATTGCGAGCCTTGCCACCAGCAAATGGGTGCCGAATGTCGGCGCGGTGGTGAAAGCCGCCATCATGCTGCTCATGGGCATTGCGGGCATCTGGGTTGCGGCCACGCGCGGCATGGCGAACGACATCACCATCGCCTCGCTCACGCCGAGCTGGGATGTCGGCCTCGCCTTCCTGCCGGTCGTCGTCTACAACTTCCTCGGCTTCGAGCTCATGTCCGGCGCAGGCGAGGAGATGCAGAACCCCGCCCGCGACGTGCCGGTGGCCATCGTCGTCGCCGGTCTTGCGATCGTCGCTTTCTACCTTCTGGCGACCTTCGGCATTCTCGCCGCGCTGCCGGTCGATCAGATCGGACTTATCGAAGGCGTCCTCGACACGGTTGGAAAGCTGCTCGGCGATTCCCAGCTGGCCAAGGCCGTGACCATGATTGTCGGTCTCGGTGCGCTCTATACGTTCTTCGCCAACATGGTGACCTGGACGCTGGGCGCAAACCGCACGGCGCAGGCCGCCGCCGCCGACGGTGAGCTTCCCGCCGTTTTCGGGAGCCTCCATCCAACCTACAACACGCCTGTCGGCGCCTTCCTGCTGACTGGCCTCGTTTCGACCGTCGTTATCGTTCTTTACGGTCTAATGGCGGGAACGGCGGAAGATCTCTTCTGGTCGCTCTTCGCCTTCAGCTCCATCGTCTTTCTGCTGCCCTATCTGCTCGTCTTCGTGGCCTTCCTGAAGCTGCGCAGGGTCGATGTGGATGTGCCGCGGCCCTATCGTGTGCCGGGTAACCGGGCCGTGATCGTCATTCTTGCGTCGCTCTGTTTCTTCTTCGTCGCCCAGGCGATTATCTTCTTCGTCTGGGTGCCGGGCGAAGGCATCGACTGGAAGACGGCGGGACCGATCATCGGAGGCGTGGTGCTTACCGCTCTGCTCGGCGAGGTGATCCTTGCCATTCAGGGTCGAAAATCCGCCTGATCGCGAAAGGTTCGAGAAATGAGTGCTACGTTCACTTTGACACCGGCGGCGGACGGGTTCTTTATGCCCGCCGAATGGGCGCCGCATGTCGGCACATGGATGCTCTGGCCCGAGAGGCCGGATAATTGGCGGCTCGGCGGCAAGCCCGCGCAGGCGGCTTTTGCCGCCGTCGCCTCGGCCATCGCCGAGACCGAGGCTGTGACTGTCTGCGTCTCGCCCGCGCAATTCCAGAATGCGCGGCGCGTCCTGACGCCGAACATTCGCGTCGTCGAAATGTCGAACAATGACAGCTGGATACGCGATTGTGGCCCCACTTTCGTGACCGACGGCAGGGGCGCCGTTCGCGGCGTCGACTGGACGTTCAACGCATGGGGCGGTCTGGAGGGCGGCCTTTATTTCCCCTGGGATCAGGACGAGCTTGTCGCGCAAAAGGTAATCGAGATCGAACGCGTTGGTCGCTACAAGGCGCCCCTCGTCCTCGAAGGCGGCTCGATCCATGTCGATGGCGAAGGCACTTTGCTCACGACCGAGGAATGCCTGCTCAATCCGAACCGCAATCCTTCCCTGAAGAAGGATGAGATCGAGGACATCCTCGGCGACTATCTCGGCATCCGTCACACAATCTGGCTCGATCGCGGCGTCTATAATGACGAAACCTCCGGTCACATCGACAATATCGCATGCTTCGCGAAGCCGGGCGTCGTTCTGCTGACATGGACCGACGACACCAGCGATCCGCAATATGAGATCAGCAAGGACGCGTTCGACCGCCTGTCGAAGGCGAAGGACGCGAAGGGCCGCTCGCTCGAAGTGGTGAAGCTCCACCAGCCCGGGCCTCTCTTCGAGACGGCGGAAGAGGCGCAAGGGGTCGATCATGTCGAGGGCTCGCAGCCGCGTGAGGCGGGGCTGCGGCTTGCAGCTTCCTACGTCAATTTCTACATCGCCAACGGCGCGATCATCTATCCGTTGCTCGATCCGGAATATGACGGTGCTGCCGCCCAGATTCTCGCCAAGGCTTTCCCCGACCGAAAGGTGAAGGGCGTACCCGCACGCGAGATCCTGCTTGGCGGCGGCAACATCCATTGCATCACCCAGCAGCAGCCATCGGGCCGGTAAGACATGCGTATAGTGGTTGCGATCGGCGGCAATGCGCTTCTCAAGCGCGGCGAGACACTGAGCTGGGAGAACCAGCGCATCAACATGCGGGACGCGGCATCGGCGCTTGCCGAAGTCGCCAGATCGAACACGCTCGTACTGGTGCATGGCAACGGGCCGCAGGTCGGCCTTCTCGCGCTTGAAGCCGATGCCTACAAAGCCGTGCCACCCTATCCGCTCGATGCGCTGGGCGCGGAATCGCAGGGCATGATCGGCTATCTGATCGCGCAGGAAATGCGCCGCGCCCTGCCGGCCCGCAGCGTCGCCGCCCTGTTGACGCAGACAGTCGTGGACGTGAATGACCCGGCCTTTCAGCATCCGACGAAGCCCATCGGCCCTGTCTATTCGGAGATCGGCGCGGGTGGGCTCGCGAAACCGCGTGGCTGGACCATGGCGAAGGACGGCGATGCCTTTCGCCGCGTCGTCGCCTCGCCCCAGCCGCAACGCATCGTCGAGGTGGATGCAATCCGCGCGCTGGTGGAAGCAGGCGCTCTCGTCGTCTGCACGGGCGGCGGCGGCATTCCCGTCATCGAAAATGACGACAAATCGCTCGAAGGCGTCGAGGCGGTGATCGACAAGGATCTCGGCGCGGCGCTTCTCGCCCATGATCTGGACGCGGGCCGCCTCGTCATTCTCACCGATGTCGATGGTGTCTATGAGAACTGGGGAAAGCCGGAGCAGCGCCTTTTGCGCGAAATCTCCGCAAGCGACATAGACCCCGACGCCTTCGCGAAAGGCTCCATGGGGCCGAAGATCGATGCCGCCTGCCGCTTTGCCCGCGCCACGGGACGCCCCGCCTTCATCGGCGGCCTGGCGGAGGCGCGCGCCGTCGTTGAAGGCAAGGCCGGGACGCGGATCGACGCTTGAGGTTTACTTCACGATGATCCTGCCTTCCATGCCGACCTCGGCATGGCCCGGATAGTTGCAGGCGAACTGGAATTCACCGGCCTCGGTAAAGGTCCAGACCAGCTCTTTCGTCTCGCCCGGTTCGGTGGAGATGGCGTTGGGTGATTTGTGCCCCATGCTCTCCATGCTCATGCCCGCCATCTCCTGCATCATCTGGCGGTGAGCGGACATCTCCGCGGCATCCGCGATCATGAATTCATGCGGCTGTTCGCCCTTGTTGACGAAGACGAAGCGCACCATCTCGCCTTTTTTGAACGTGAGATCCTTCACATTGAAGGCGATTTCCGTTGCCTCGATGGTGACTGTGCGGTCGGCCTTCTTTGCGTCGCCAGGTTC
>JAJXZC010000240.1 GCA_021780275.1 Pseudomonadota bacterium | reverse complement strand
CTTGGCGAGCGCGGACTGGGCTTTGAGCATGCGATCGAGGTGTTTGCCCATGAGACGCTCACGGTTGCCGACGATCGAGCGGATTATGGCGAAGATCGTTTTATTACCGTGGGATGGCTTGATGAGCGAATGGTTGTTCTGGTTTGGACATCGCGGCATGGGATCCGACGGATTATCAGCATGAGGAAAGCCATTGAACGAGAACAAAAAATCTACGGCCACAGATTGGGACGATGATGCCCCCGATCTTTCCACGCCCGAATGGCAGGAGAAAATGGCGCACGCCGTGTCGAGCCGTGGGCGCCCACGCTCGGCCAATCCGAAGGAGCTTGTGTCATTGCGGCTCGACGCCGATGTGTTGACACATTTCAAACAGACCGGGCCTGGCTGGCAAACACGCATCAATTCGGCCTTGCGGAAGGCGCTCGCGGCGAAGACCCGCAAGTCGGCATAGAGGCGACGTTTCGCCGCAATTGGAGACGCCGGCGGCGGCGTTCTGAAACTGGGCGCCTCGAATGCAAGCCTGCACGCCGAAAAGGCGATAGGTGGCGCCTTTGATGCGCCAGGTGTCGCCGGCATGGGAACAGCCTGTGCTCATCCAACGAGCGTTGGGCTGGAGGGCGTCGTCAGCGGCCCCGCAGGAGCGGCAGGGGCGTTGCCGGTGTTCGGATTGCAGCCCGAGCCTGGACAAGCGGCGGCCATCAGAGACGGATTATTTTTTAGTTGCTGATCGGCTTTCGCTACGCCGGCGGCCCAGCCAGCCTGCTCGCCCGGACGGTTCGACCCGTTGTATTTTGCCGCCAAGCATGAATAATTCGTAGCTCCGCACGAATTCGCCGCTTTGGCTAAAAGCGCCATGCCGCCGTTGATATTTTGTTCGTTGATATCTCGATTGAAACCAAGCGAACTGCCGGTTGATTGAGTTAGTTGCATCGGGCCTTTAACGCCGGTATCGGAGCCCGCGCAGGAGTTGAAGCCTTCCGATTCGTGATAGGATACTGCCAAGGCGAGGTCCGTTGGCACGCCGTAGTTCTGGGCGGCGGCGGTTATCATCGCGACATTGTTTGACTGATTTTGCATGGCATTTTGAATGCCGCCTGGGCTGAATTGCCCAAAGCCATTGGGGCAAAGGCTTGACAGAGGCGTGTTGTTTTTCAACAGAGCCTCGCCGGTCGGACAACTGCTGGCGAGAGCCACGGTTGCGGCTCCACTTGCGGCGATGGCGATAAATTGTCTTTTCATCGCGCCGCCTCGCAAAACGTAAATTTTTGCTTGTCGAGGCGGAACTCTTTGGGCGTCGTGACTTTTAGAATTTGTGTTACGCTTGTCGCATCAGGGCTTTTCGTAATATCTGTCTTTTCAAGGCGCTGATAATCCTCGCCTTTAACTTCAATACACTTCGAAACGATCTTCCCGGATGTGTCTGGCCCGGCCACCGTGCGGCAGATCATGTAGTGGCCGGAAAAGTTTTTCCCGTCGAAGTACATCGAACCGGCGCCGCCGAGGCCGCTGCAATCGGCGCCGGCGACATATTCGCCAGGGGTCAACGTTGCTAACATATCGGCGGCTTGGCCCGCCATCGGTGTGAGCAGCGCGGCGCAACTTGCGCCGACGGCTAAAATTTTGCGCATCCTGTTGGTTTCCTACTCTACTCGACCGAGATCGATCGTCTGCGTGCAAGCTGTCTTTAGCTCTCCGTTGAATACAGCCGAAAGCACGGCGAACCATTGATCGCCGCTTTTTCGATAAGTGACCTGAGCAGCATTCCATCCGGCGTCGTCCGGGGCAGGCGGATTGGCGCCGAACCGAACGACACAGGCCGTATTGGTGACTTCGACGCGCTCGGGTTCGCGCCGGTCGGGAAAAAAACGCTCGAGGACGGCCGTGCAAGCGGAGAGCGTGGCCTTGCCGATGGTCTCAATGTCTTGGCAAAGGCGCGGCGTCCAAAGAATGGCGAAGGCCTGGCTGCCGGCGGGCTTTCCGTCTTTTGAGCGATTGACGGCGAAGTGGGCGGAAAACGATGGAGCGTGCATGGACGTTTCCAAATCGCCCGAAAAAAACGCGCGCCATTTCTTGTCCTGCGCGCCGTCTAATCCATTGGCGTAATTCGTATATTCAAACTGGAGCGGACCAACGGTTTGACGATAAACAGGCCCTGGCGCCTCCACGACAACCGGCGCCGGCGAGACCGGCGCGCCGTTGCCTGCGTCGTTGGCGACCGCCTTGGCGGCCCCCAGAGAAAAAAAGGCAGATGCGATCGCCAGACCGGCAATCCGGCTTATCGCGATCGTTTTCGCTTGTTCCTGGGAGTTGTCCATTCCAGCTCTCGACTTGTCAAAATGCGGCGGCGCTTCAAGGAAGCTGAAAATTCAACGTCTGATTTCCGGTGCGCGAGGCGATGTTCACCGAGCAGAATCCGAACACACACGACGGTGAGCTGACATTCGCGGACGCCCCCACGCAAACCGGCCAGGAGCCGCCGACGGCGAGCTGGCTGAAAAGCTGATTCATGACAGGCACACAATAGGGAATGCCGCTCCAGGATGGGTTCGTGGACATGGCGCAAAGGAGAACCTTGCAGCCAAAGGAAGCGTCCTGCGCCTGAGTTGTGGGCGAACCCAGCATCAAACCAACCGTGAGAGCGGCGACCTCCAGCCGAAGGGGCTTGGCGACCCCCCATTGGTCTCGTGCTACAATCAGCATCATTATTCCTGACGTAGTGCTATTATGAACTCTTGCCGTTCATAATCCTCGTTTTTCGCGGTTGTGTCTGCTGTTATATGTTATTATAAGTGATTCGTAGTTGCGTTATATCACCACATAAGCAGCGAGAAAAGATGCGGGCCGAGACCATTCGCGGGATAAAATCATTGGCTTCGATGGCCGAGTTTGCGGCGGTTGCGCTGCTGATCGCCGGAGGGCCTGCGTCCGCGGCGAACACCGTTCCGGTCTGCTCGCCGACGATCAGCGGAGACGCGGCGCGTGAGCTGGTGCGCGCCGAAGCGGAGCGCCAAGGTTTCGATCAAAAACTTGCGGTCGCGATTCTCAATCAGGAATCCCGCGCGGGAACCGACATTAATTCGCCGGCAGGCGCCCGGGGCTTGATGCAGCTCATGCCGGCGACGGCTGAGCGTTATGGCGTCAAGGACGTGTGCGACGCGGCGGATAATGCGCGCGGCGGCGTGGCTTACCTCAAGGACTTGACTGCGCAGTTCGGCGGCAACGTTTTTCTGGTCGTGGCCGCTTACAATGCTGGTGAAACGCGCGTGTTGGACGCTCACGGCGTCCCGGCGAATGCGGAGACGGTGCGATACGTCGCGTCTATCGCAAACTCCTACTACGAGTTCGACAATTTCCTGAATTCGAAACGCGTCCAAAAGCCCGCGGAAAGACCCCGCCACGCGCCCGCACTGGCCGCGGGCATTGAGCGCGCGGGGGTGGCCGTCGATAGCGCCGGTCAAAAATGGATTGGTGGGGTTTTGTATGTTGAGGGAGATGGAAATTGAGAGCGTTGAAAAAAAATGAAGCGATGACGATTGCATTCGCCGTCGCCGCCATCGTCCTTTTTGCGTCGCCCGAGCTGGCGCTGGCGCAATCCACATCCTCAGGAGGCTGCTTTCAGCCGATCAACACGGCGATGACCGCGATCATGTCCTTCATGACCGGCACATTTGCGACGACGGCCGCGACCGTCGCGATAGCGGCGACTGGCTATATGTGTTTGACGCAGCGCATTCCCTGGGCCTGGCTGTTTGCGGTGGTCGTCGGAATCGCGCTGATCTTTGGCGCGGGATCAATCGTCATGTCGTTGTCGGGCAGCATGAATAGCGGTTCGACTTCAACGATGGGCGGCTGCTGATGACGATTGAGGCTGATGCGGAGCCGCATCTCGACCCGTTGGTGGGAGGTCTGACCAGGCCTCCCATGTTTCTCGGCGTCCCGATGAAGCTGTTCATCATCGAATTGGTTCTGGTGGTGATGATTTTCATCAACACCAAGAACCTGCTGATGTTCTTTCTCTTCGCGCCATTCCACTCGATCGCCTACGGCCTGACGGTGAGGGATGCGCGATTCATCGAAATTCTGGTGGTGTGGCTCGGCAAGTGTCCCATGACGCGCAATCGCGCGTTTTGGGGCGGCGACACTTATGTTCCCTGATATTTGCGCTCCCCGATATTTGGAGAGATTTGAATGTATGCGAAGCCGATCTTGAAGAGCCTGCAATTTGGCGACGTGATCGGGCGCGAAAAGACGCTGGCTGAACATATTCCTTATCTGCGCCACATCGACGACGAAACGCTTCGCCTGAAAGAAGGCCAATTGATCGTTTGCGTCAAACTGGACGGCTTTTGCTTTCAGACGGCTGATCAAAGCGAAATCAATTTGAGGCTGACGGCGCGCAACACCCTCGTTCGGGCGCTCAACGACAGCCGTTTCGCGCTCTATTCGCATATCATCCGCAGGGAATGTCCAGCGACCATCGGCGGCGATTTCGATAACCCGTTCTGCGCGGCGCTGGATCGAGGCCACATGGCCAGTCTCAGACAGCGCAGAATGTATGTCAACGATCTCTACCTGACGATCATCCGGCGGTCGTTCCAGGGAAAAGTCGGCAAGATCGACGGGTTCATGAATGGCTTGCGGTCGATGATGGGGCATGCCCCCGAAGACCGGGACCGCGAGGCGCGCAGCGACCTGAAAGAGGCGGTCGCGAACGTCGTGGCGGCTTTGGCGCCATACGGAGCGCGCATTCTGAAAATCGTTTCGCGTCCACTGCCCGGCCAAATCGTTGAAGGCCGGGAGGCCGGCGATCCGCGATATGGGCTCTATTCGGAGCCTTGCGAATTTCTGGCCCAGTTGCTGAACGGCGGCGTGGAAATTCCGATGGCCTTGCCGCGCATGGGCCTGGATAGCTATCTGCCGACGCGGCGGGTCACCTTCGGCCGCAAAGCCTTTGAGATGGTCGGGCCGAATGCTCCCGATCTGCGGTTCGGGACCATGCTTTCGGTCCGCGAATATCCCGCCTGGACGGGGCCGGGAATGCTGGACGGGCTCCTTCGGATCAAGGGCGAGTTCATCGTTTCCCAGAGTTTTTCGATTGCGGACAAGGCGCCGACGCTGACGGATATTTCGCGGGTCGAGCGGCAGATCGCGGCCTCCGACGAGGCGGGCACGGAAGTCGAGGAAGCGATTTCAATTGCGCGAAACGAGATGGTCGCCGGCCGCACCGTCATGGGCGCGCATCATCTCACCGTCGCGGCGCTGGGCCGGACGATCAAGGGCATGGAACGCTGTGTTCAGGACGTGACGGCGGAGCTGCAAAACCTCGGCATGACCGTCGTGCGCGAGGCGACGAATGCGCAGCCGGCGTTTTTCGCGCAATTGCCAGGCAATTTTGGCTACATCGGGCGGGGCGCGCTGATTTCATCGCGCAATTTTTGCGGCTTCGCATCGCTGCACAATTTCGCGGTCGGCAAGAAGAACGGCAACCATTGGGGGCCGGCGATCTCGCTGCTCCAAACGACCAGCTCCACGCCTTATTATTTCAACTTTCACCGCCGTCAGGTCGGCAATTTCACGGTTTGCGGGCCAACGGGATCGGGCAAGACCGTCGGCCTGTCGTTTTTGATGGCTCAGGCGCAGAGGATCGGCCCTCGGCCTCGCTGTGTGTTCTT
Organism: Pseudomonadota bacterium; assembly: GCA_021780275.1. The sequence goes on along the minus strand of JAJXZC010000240.1, from coordinate 4,255 downwards.
CGACAAGGATCTCGGCGCCAATGTCTTCGTTCGCGCCATGGGCGGACAATATGAACGCCTCAGGCCGGGGGAGCCAACGGGGTTCAACCCTTTGCAGCTGCCGGACACGCCGGCCGATCGCGATTTCGTTTTCAATCTGCTCAAATTCATGGTGCGCCCGCGTGACGGGTCGATGCTGCGCGCCGAACAGGAAAAGATTCTCGAATTCGCCGTGGAACAGGTTTTCAAGGAGCCTGTCGCCACGCGCAAATTTTCGGAAATTGGCATTCTTCTGCAAGGCCGCGAGCGGGCGCACCAGGACGATTTGGCGACACGGTTTGAAGTGTGGACCCGCGCGCGCGGCTGGCTGTTCAACAATCCTGTCGACCAATGGTCGACTGGCAATGGCGTCATCGGATTCGACCTGACCGATGTTCTCGACGACGAGGACATTCGCACCGCGGCGCTTGGTTACATTTTCCATCGCATCGAGAGCATGATGGACGGTCGTCCGATGATGATGTTCATCGACGAGGGATGGAAGATCCTGAACGACGACACCTTCTCGGCCTTCCTGAACGATAAGCTGAAGACCATCCGCAAGCTGAATGGCTGCGTGGGCTTCGGCACGCAATCGGCAAAAGATATCGCGTCGGCGACAATGGCGCACACGCTGATCGAACAGACGCCGACCAACCTGTTTTTCCCCAATCCAAAAGCCGACGACGCGTCCTATCTCGAAGCCTTCAAATTGACCCACGCGGAACTCGCCTGGGTGCGCGAGACCGCGCCGGAAAGCCGCGAGTTTTTGATTAAACACGATCAAGACTCGGTGATCGCGAAGCTCGATCTGTCGAGCGTTCCATGGGCGCCAAAAGTTCTGTCCAGCACGCCAGCGCTCGTCGAGGAAATGGAAGCGTTGATTGAACGGTTCGGCCCGGAGCCGAAGGATTGGCTGCCGCATTATTGCGGCGTGGCCAATCTGTTTTCTCATCCACAGGCGCCGGGCGCGGCATAGGAGGCGTACATGCGAAAGCAAATGCGCCTTGCCATGACGATCGGGCTTTTGGCGCCGGCTGCCGCGCTCGCCCAGGTCCCCACGAGCGATGTGGCGCGGCATGTGCAGGAGAACTGTATTCAGACGCATACGACGAGCCAGAAAGCGACCAGCGCGGCGGCGGTTCCCTCCGATCAGGGCATTCATACGTCGTACGCCTCGCCAGGAGCGGCGACGGGGGCTCCGACCGCGAGCGTGGGGAGCACCGATTTGACAGGCGGCGCCGGCAGTGGGCTGGGGTGGATCGCAACGACCAGCGGCGGGTCGTCCGTCGCGGCCTTCAACAATGTCGGCGGCATCAATATGTCGTCGCTCGTCGGCGTCTCTGGCTCCGGCTTCAATGTCGGAACACTGGTCCAGGCGATTTCCGCCGGCGCGGCGGTTAGGAGCGCATTGCAGGGCAACTCGGGCACGTTGACGGGCGCCGGCGCGATCGTCGGCGCGCTCAATTCTTCGCACGGCGGCTGGGACCAGAATTCCGCGGCGCTGGTGGCGCGAACAGCGAATTGGAATCAGGTGACGCAAGCCTTCGCTACGGCTGCGCAAATGAGAAACCTGATGCTGATGTTGGCGGTGCAATCGCAATCGGCGACGGCGACTGTTTTCAAATCCAACTAAGGAGGTCACGATGCGACACCTTTCGAAAAAGCTGCTTGGCGGCGCCGCGTTGGTTTTTGTCACCGCGCGCGCCTTCGCGCAGGTGCCAGTGATCGACAGCGCGACCCTCAGCCAGGCGACGACGACGGCAAGCAACACCGCTTCGATCATGGCCACCAATCAGCAGATTCTGACGGCGACCAACGCGACGCTCGCGGCGGTCACGGGCGCCCGGACGACGGGATCGATGTCAACGGCGGCCATCGGTTCTGGATTTTCGGTCGCGAGCGCGCCGAGTTTCGCTTCTCTGCTCGGCGGAACGAACATGTCCTGGGGATCTCTCGGCTCCTACGGATCGACAGCGGCGACAATCATCAACGGCCTGAATCTCGTCGCGACGCTGAGCGGAAACGCGACGGCCGCCACGGGAACCGACCAGGCCTATATGGGCGCGGTCAACACGTCGGCGGCATTGACCGGCGTCGTCCAGGGCGCACAGGCGGCGGCGACGACGCGCGCCAGTTCGCTTCAGGGCGCGAGCGCGTTGGTCGGCACGGCGCCGGACATCAAGGGGTCGATTGACCAAAACTCGCAGATGCAGGTCCAGACGGCGCTGACCGTCAACGAGGCCATTGGCGCGGTGAACGCCGGCAATGCCGCGTTGAACGCGCAAATGCAACAGATGCTCGCTGTTCAGGCGAAGACGGCTCAGGTGTTTACGTCCCACTGAACGGTTGCAGCGGACCAAAAAATCAAAAGGACTCTTGGAATGCGTGTCATTCGTCTTGCGGTTGTAGGGCTTGCGCTTCTGGCGTTATCGGCGTGCGCGCATCAGGACCTGACGGCGCCATGCAGCGCGCAATCGAACGGAATATTCGGTTGGCTGCCGTCTGGAAGCGCGTGGGCCTGCGAGGAATTGCGAGCGATCAATGGGCCGACTGTGAAAGAGGCCGACGATGGCGGTCATTGATGTTTTGAATTCCGTATTTACGGCGCTTGACCAGGTTGGCACGTCATCCCTTCAGACCATTTATACCAGCATCAGCAGCGGGATAACGCCTGTCTTCACGACAGGCTTGACGGTCTATGTCGCCTATTACGGCTATGAAGTGCTGTTTGGCCGGGCGACCATTTCCGCCACCGATTTTTTCTGGAAAATCGTTCGTATCGCGCTGATTTACGCGATGATTTCGAATTGGAGCGGGTTTCAGACGATCGTCGCCAATACATTATTGCAGACAGCCGACAGCGTTGGCGCGTCGATCTGCAATGCGATGCTGAGCGCGGGCGGCTCGGGATCGTCGGGCTCCTGTCCGACGCCAAGTTCGACCAGCTCGGGCTTGAGTTCGATGGCGACCGGCTTGAACACCATCTGGACGACGGGATCGACAGCGGCAGACGGAATATCCCAGGCGTCCGGCATGTTCGGCGTCGGCTTGGCCCTGCTCGCGATCATCCTCTACATCGTGACGGCCCTGGTTTTGATCGAGGCGGTCGCGATCGTGATCATGGGCAAGCTGGCGCTTTATGTGCTCTTGGGCCTCGCGCCGCTGTTTATCGCAATGGCCTTGTTCAATGTTTCCTCCAGCCTGTTTACCGGCTGGATGCGGTCTTGCCTGGCATTTTCATTGGTTCCGATCCTGACCTACGGGTTCATCGGCTTCTTCCTTGGGCTGATCAACAGCCAGCAAAGCGCGCTGAGCAGCGCCGGCGCCAATGCGACCATGCTGACGATCGCGCCATTCGCCGTGATCTGCGTCGTCGCGACGCTGATCCTGGCGCAAATTCCTTCGATGGCGAGCGCAATCGCCGGTGGGGCAGGGTTGCGCCACTCATCGGCGGTGAGCGCGGCTGAAGGCTACTTGATGGCGAGAGCGGTCATGGCGCCGGTCAGAACGTCGCGCCTTGGCCTGACCGCGGCTGGCGGCGCGGCGGCGGCCGCCGGAAGCGCCTGGAGGGCGAGCCGAAGCAACGGCAAGGGAGGCGGCAATGCCTTCAGCGCCGGGGCGAACACCATGTCCGCGGCCGCCCAACAAGTCGCCGCTGGCCTTAAGGCCAACAAATCAGGTTGATTGAGGAAGGTTTGCCATGACGACTTCTGTTGAGAAGGCGATTGTTGACTCACGCTATTATGACGAGGCGGAGAGCTGGGATAGTTCGCTCCACCGCTCGATCCGCAATTCCCGCAATGTCTGGCGGATTTTGGCGGTGCTGCTGGGCTTGGCGGTTATTGCCGCGATCGGCCTGATTTGGGCGCTTTTGCCGCTCAAATCGTTCGAGGTCGTCACATTGCTCGTGGACAAGACCACGGGCTTTATCGAGGTGGCGCGGCCGCTCGAACGCGGCGGTCCATTGACGCAAAAGGAAGCGTTGACGCGCGCGAATGTGGTGCGCTTTCTGCGCGCGCGGGAGACCTATGATCCCAAGGGATTGCGCGACAATTTCGACCTGGCCTCGCTTTATTCGACGGGCGCCGCCGCGTCGGATCTCGAACATGATTTCGATCCCGCCAATTCGCGGAATCTGATGAAGCTTTACGGGCCGAAAGAGCTGGTCCCGGTTGTCTGAACAGTTTCCCGCGAAGGATAAGTGGAATCTGCCGGATTTCACTTTGCTTGGTTT
>JAJXZC010000514.1 GCA_021780275.1 Pseudomonadota bacterium | reverse complement strand
GTCGCGCTGATCATGGGCGGGGCAGCCGAAGATCGCGCCCGTGCCGTAGTCCATCAGGATGAAATTCGCGACATAGACCGGCAGCGTCCAGCTATCGTCGAAGGGATGCTGGACGCGCAGGCCGGTGTCGTAGCCCTTCTTCTCCGCGGTCTCGATGGCGGCGACCGAGGTGCCGATCCTGCGGCATTCCTCGATGAAAGCGGCGAGCTTCGGGTCATGCTTGGCTGATTCCGCCGCCAGCGGATGATCGGGCGCTATCGCCATGAACCGGGCGCCGAACAAGGTGTCCGGCCGCGTCGTGTAAATCTCCAGTTCCGTCGGCGCGCCGGCGCCCACCAGCGGCCCGAGCGAGGCCGGGTCGATGGCGAAGCGCACCATCAGGCCCTCGGAGCGGCCGATCCAGTTGCGCTGCATCAGGCGCACCTTCTCCGGCCAGCGGTCGAGCGTATCGAGCGCCGAAAGCAACTCCTCGGAATAATCGGAAATCTTGAAGAACCATTGCGTCAGCTCGCGCTGCTCGACCACCGCGCCGGAGCGCCAGCCGCGCCCGTCGATCACCTGCTCGTTGGCGAGCACCGTCTGGTCGACCGGGTCCCAATTCACCTTGGATTTCTTGCGCGCCACCAGCCCGGCGGCGAGGAAATCGAGGAATAGCTTCTGCTGATGGCCGTAATAGCTGACGTCGCACGTCGCCACTTCCCGTGCCCAGTCGAGCGACAGACCCATCGACTTCAATTGCGCCCGCATCGCGTCGATATTGGCGTAAGTCCATTTGGCGGGATGCGTCCTGTTCTGCATCGCCGCGTTTTCGGCTGGCATTCCAAAGGCGTCCCAGCCCATCGGATGCAGCACGTTAAAGCCGCGCGCGCGCTTGTAGCGGGCCACCACGTCGCCCATCGCGTAGTTGCGCACATGCCCCATATGGATGCGGCCCGAGGGGTACGGGAACATTTCGAGCACGTAGTAGCGCGCCCGCGAATCATCGTTGGGCGTCGCGAAAACTTCGCGTTCGGCCCAGATCTTCTGCCACTTCGGCTCGGATTCGCGAACGTTGTAACGCTCAGGGCGCATGGGGCTAGGGTCTCAATATCGGGGATTTTTCTAAGGCCGGGGATCAATCATGATTTGCCTTGAGGGTCAAATCGCGGCGCCCTGAGACGCTTTTTCATGACAGCGCCGCCAGATATGACGAAATTGCGACAGTCCGGAGACTGCAACATGAGTTATTCTCGCCGCGAACCCATATTGCACATGGTCCCCATCCTCGACTTGAGGCCGACCCAGATGACGGTCGGCATGATCGAGGTAGCGCGCAAACGCAAGGCTTGGGCCGCCAAGCGCGCCGACGACAAAAACGCCACTCTCGCAACCCATATGGTCCCGGTCGTGCTGGGGCCCCGCGACGAGCGCTACATCACCGACCATCACCATCTCACCCGCGCGCTGCTGGAGGAAGGCCAGAAGGATGTTTACGTCACCGTCATCGGCGACTTGCGCAAGGCGGACCGCAGCTATTTCTGGAACCTGATGAATTACCACGGCTGGACGCACCCTTTCGACCAGAAGGGACGCCGCTGCGCCTACGAAGACTTGCCGAGGACCGTCGAGGGCATGGAGGACGACCCCTATCGCTCGCTCTCGGGGGCGCTGCGCAATATCGGCGGCTACGCCAAGGATTCGACGGCCTTCTCCGAGTTCGTCTGGGCGGATTTCCTCCGTCCCCGGTTCAAGCGCAAGGCCGTGACCCGCGATTTCGACGCCGCGCTCAAGCAGGCCTATGTGATGGCGAAAGCAGCCGAAGCCGATTTTCTGCCCGGCTGGTGCGGACCGCACGACAACGAAGCGAAACCCACCCCTATGAAGAAACCCCGCGCCGCGAAGGCCCACGCCTAGAGTATTTGGAGAACAGCAGGACCCTCATTGCGAACAAGCGAAGCAATCCACGGCTCGATGACGCCGCCTCTTGCGATAAGCATACGAACACTCAACGATAGATTGCTTCGCCACACCCGCCATGACGGGACTATATTGATGCCAAATACTTCAAGCCGCCGGCGCCGCCGCCGCGCCGCTCACGCCCGCGAGCGCGTCGCGCAACGCCTGCTCCTTCTGGCGGTCGAGCGAAGTCTTCAGCACCAGGCCGCCCGTGCCTTTCAGCGCGTCGAGCACCTTGTCGGTCGTCATCTTGCGCACGAGCAGAAACAGAGCCGCGTCGCCGGGCTTCAACGCCGAGGCGATCTGCTTGGCGACATTGTCGTCAATGCCGAGATCGGTCAACGCCCCGGAGAGCGCGCCTGCGCCCGCGCCGAGCGCCGCGCCCGCCAGCGGCATCAGGAAGATCGTGCCGACGATCGCCCCCCACAACGCCCCCATCATCGCGCCGGAGGCGGTGGTGTGGATGAGCTGGTTGAGCTTCACGTGCCCGCCCTCCTGCTTAACGGCGATAACGGCGTCGCCGATCTCGATGAGATATTCCGATTGCAGCTCCAGGATTTTCTTGCGCATCTCCTCCGCGCGCGCTTCTGAAGGATAGGTGATGACGATGAGATCTTCCATTTCCCGC
>JAJXZC010000389.1:1887-2564 GCA_021780275.1 Pseudomonadota bacterium | reverse complement strand
AAAAAGTGATTTGCCTGTCCAGCCCTTCTTTCAAAAATATTTTCGTTCCCATCTGACCCAAATCACCTGCATATCTCTCACCATCCCGTCCCACACAGAGGGGCGGCTCGCGATCGTCACGAACGCGGGGCGGGATGCGGTGGACGCGGATGTGCCGATAACGAACGGCGCTGAGGCGGACGGCGAAGTCGTGTGGTCCTGACGCCCCGACGCTGGCGTCAAGTTGGCGAAAGAAATTTCGCCGGCGACGGTGGCAAGAAAGCCCGGTCACCGGGGAGAGTACGAAGGAAACCGTTAAAACCATTGCGCGGGGAATGCCGGGCGACCCGGCGTGACCGTGGTGACTAACGCGCGTGCTTTCTACACCACACGCGCGGCTGCGGGCGCTTCGGGCGCCCGGCATTCCCTGCTCCCCTCTTGGGGTAGGACTGCGCCCTCTGATCTTCAGAAGGCGGGACGCTTAAGCAAAACTCGCGCGAAATGCGCGGCGAGATCGCGAAGCTGTACCTTACGGTCATTGCGACGCAATGACCGTGTTGGGACTGTCGTGGCTGTTTGAAAATTGAGTCCGTTATGCGGGAAGTGCGTCGCTCCTGTCGCGAAAAAGAAAAGCCCCGCCCGGCGGGGGAGACCGGACGAGGCCTTCATGTCCGGGCGCTGCTGCGGTCACCGGACAA
>JAJXZC010000389.1:0-1877 GCA_021780275.1 Pseudomonadota bacterium | reverse complement strand
TCAGGGCCTCAACTTACTCGATCACCTGAACGATACGGCGCGAGCGCGGGTCGACCAGCACGGTCTGGCCGTTCACCACCGTGTAGCGATAGGGCGTGACGCCGTATGTCTGCGGCACGTCGTAATAGGTGACGCCGACTTCCGGCAGCACGCCGCCGACGATCACGCGATCGGGAATGGTGTAGTTCGGCACGCGCTCGCGCACGATATATTCACGGAACGCCGGACGCTGATCGACGGCGATGCCATCGACGTCGTCGTTGACGATCACGCTGCCGCCACGAACCACGCCGGTCGTGATCGCGCTCTGCGCCTGCGCCGCGATCGGCGCGCAGATGGCGCCCGCGATCGCCGCAATGGCAAGTATCCTGTTTCGCATGGTCAACTCCTTCGCGATGATGCACGCCCGCTTGCGCCGGCACGCCGTTCGACCAATTCATCGCGCGGAGCATCGTTCCCGATAAATGGCGATCACATTCGAGGCCATTTTTGGCTTTTTTCGCGGGCGCGGGAACCTGATGAAGCCGCGGGCGTCTCCTATCGGGGAACCGCATGAGCAGATAAAATGCCGCCCTCGATTCGACTTTTCACAGCGCCAGAGTCGCAGCGCCATAGCGGAGACACTTCAAATGACCCTGACCGTCGCTCACATATCACCGATCATGTCAGTGATTGCAGGCTTGTTGATCTTGATCATGCCGCGGCTGCTGAATCTCGTGGTAGCGGTCTTCCTGATTCTCAACGGCCTGATCGGTCTCGGGCTGCTGAGGTGGCTTCATCTGTAGCGTTGAAACGCGCTTCGCGCCTTGCGCGCAACCGCCCAAACGTGGTGTATGGCGCGCATCTTCTCACCTTCCTCGCGGATATCAGCAGTCATGGCCAAAGCCGTCGCTAAACCCAAAAAAATCGCAGCGAAATCAAAGCCATCCGTGCCAACCCGGGCCAAGGCCGCGTCGGCCAGCGCCCGCAAGCCTCTAGACAAGGCCCTGAAAAAGAGCCCGGCCAAGCCGGCTCCCGCTGCCAAGATCGCCGCGAGCAAGCCCGCGGCAGAGGCGGTGAAATCCGGCAAATGGGTGTTCACCTTCGGCGAGGGCAAGGCCGAAGGCAAAGCGGGCCTTCGCGATTTGCTCGGCGGCAAGGGCGCCAATCTCGCCGAGATGGCCAATCTGGGCCTGCCGGTGCCTCCGGGCTTCACCATTCCGACGTCGGTGTGCACGTATTTTTACGCGCACGACAAATCCTATCCGAAGGAATTGAAGGCGCAGGTCGAAAAGGCGCTCGACCATGTCGGCAAGCTCACCGGCAAGGCATTCGGTGACGCGAAGAATCCGCTGCTGGTCTCGGTGCGCTCCGGCGGTCGCGCCTCGATGCCGGGCATGATGGATACCGTGCTCAATCTCGGCCTCAACGACACGACCGTCGAGGCGCTCGCCGAAATGTCCGGCGATCGCCGCTTCGCCTATGACAGCTATCGCCGCTTCATCACCATGTATTCCGACGTGGTGCTCGGCTTCGAGCATCATCACTTCGAGGACATTCTCGATACCTTCAAGGACAGCCAGGGCTATTCGCTCGACACCGACCTCACCGGCGACGACTGGGTCGATGTGGTCGGCCGCTACAAGGATGCGGTGGCGCGCGAGACCGGTCACGATTTCCCGCAGGATCCGCACGCGCAATTATGGGGCGCGATCGGCGCGGTGTTTTCATCCTGGATGAACGCGCGCGCGGTGACTTACCGCCGGCTGCACGACATTCCGGAATCCTGGGGCACCGCGGTCAACGTCCAGGCGATGGTGTTCGGCAACATGGGCGAGACCTCGGCGACCGGCGTTGCCTTCACGCGCAACCCCTCGACCGGCGAGAGCAGGCTGTAT
>JAJXZC010000319.1 GCA_021780275.1 Pseudomonadota bacterium | reverse complement strand
AAGGGGAGCCTGCGGGCTCCCCTTTTTTGTTGCGCCTCGTCCCAACAAGATCCGTCACCCCGGGCTAGACCCGGGGTCCATCTTTGCACCACGACGCGAAGGAACGATGGATGCCGGATCAAGTCCGGCATGACGAAAGGCTAACGGGATGCTCGGTCCAGCGCCTTCTCCAGCCGCCAGACGGTAACCGGCTTTCGACCTTCCATGTGGCCAAGATCGTGCGGCACCTCGCCGACGACTTCCCAGCCCTGCTTTTCGTAGAAAGCCCTCGCGCGGTCGTTTCCCGTGCGGCAGAAAAGCGTGATGCGGTCGAAGCCCTCATCCCGCAGCGCATTCTCTGCGGCGCCTATGACCAGCGCCGCGATACCGCGCCCATGAAAGGCGGGCATTACAAAAACCTGACCGATACTATCGCCCTGCCAACTGGCAAAGCCGATGACATCGCCTTCAACGACTGCCACGGCGCAGTTCGGCAAAGCCGTTCCGATCCGCTCGTTGAAGAACTCGATCGGCCGGCGCGCAGCGACGTCAGGATCAATCTCCGCATGGCTCGAATGCCATGCATGGTGCCAAACGCGCGCGAGCGCCGGAATGTCTCCGGCGCTCGCGAGTCTGATCGTCACATTGTCGGAGGCCTGGCTCAAAGCCCGAGCACGGCCTTCGCCATGATGTTGCGCTGCACTTCGTTCGAGCCCGCATAGATCGAGGCCTTGCGGAGCGAGAAGTAGTACGGCGCCGTCGTGAAGGCGTTTTCCGGTCCGATCGAAGGCTCGTTGGTTTCGACCATGCCATCCTCGACGAAGGGGATCGCATAGCTGCCGAGAACCTCGACCGCGAGCTGCGATACTTCCTGCTGGATCTCCGTGCCACGGCACTTCAGAAGCGAGGACTCGGGGCCGACATTGCCGCCCGTCGAAAGCGCCGAGAAGATGCGAAGCTCGGTGAACTCCATCGCCGTGATCTGCGCATCGAGATCGGCAACACGCGCCTGGAACGAAGGCTCGTCGGCGACCGCATGGCCATCGACGATCGTTTCCTTCGCACGCTTGCGCACCTTGTTCAGCGCGCGATAAAGGCCCGCCGAATAAGGATTGCCGCGTTCGAACTCAAGCAGGTACTTCGCATAGGTCCAGCCCTTGTTCTCCTCGCCGATGCGGTTCCCGATGGGGACCTTCACATCGGTGAAGAAGACCTGGTTCACCTCCTGATGCGGCGCAGGCGTTCCGTCGAGCAGCACCAGCGGCTCGACCTTCACACCCGGCGTCTTCATGTCGATGAGCAGGAAGGAAATGCCTTCCTGCGGCTTGCCCTCTTTCGAGGTCCGCACGAGGCAGAAGATCCAGTCGGCCCACTGCGCCACCGAGGTCCAGATCTTGGAACCGTTGACGAGATAATGGTCGCCCTTGTTCTCGGCCTTGGTCTGGAGCGAGGCGAGGTCGGAGCCCGAACCCGGCTCCGAATAGCCCTGACACCACAGAACGTTCGTCGCGAGAATGTCCGGTAGATACTTTGCCTTCTGCTCCGGCGTGCCAAACTTCATGATGACGGGCGCCACCATGGTCGGGCCGAAGGGAACGGTGTGCGGAACGCCAGCGGCGCCCATTTCCACGTCGAAGATATACTTCTGCGATGCGGAGAAGCCCGGCCCGCCATATTCCTTGGGCCAGTTCGGCGCGAGCCAGCCCTTCTTCGCGAGCGACTTCTGCCACTGCACATGGCTCGCCTTGTCCATGTAGCCATGCTTCGAGCGCGCGTGTTTGGCGCGCATCTCGGGCGTATAGGCTTCCGCGATGAAGGCGCGGACTTCCTGACGGAAGGCTTCGTCTTCCTTGCTGAACGACAGATCCATTGCAGTGTCCTTATTCGACCTTGGAGACGATCTGGAGCGCCGGACGGCCCGCGAGAACCGAACCCAGCGCCGGACCGGCTGCCTTGAAATGCTCGGACTGGCCATGCTCCGCCATCGCCTGCTCGGAGGCGTACTGCTCCATGACGATGTAGGTCGGCTCGTCCTTCATCTTGAAGAAATCGTACTGAAGATTGCCCGCCTCGTTGGCGCGGACCTTGGCGCGCAGATCGGAGAAGATCTTCTCGAATTCCGCTTCCTTGCCCGCCTGCACCTTGATGGTGGCAACAATGCCTACGACGCTCATTTACAGCTCCCTGATTGAATTATTGGTTGGGCGCGACTTTAGTGGCATTGGGGGGCCGCTTCAACGCCTCTGATACGCTGCGTCAAATCGGACGAACGGCCCCCGGTTCATTCCTGAACAGCTACTCGCCCTTGTAAACCGGCACCCGCTTGTCGAAAAAGGCGTCCAGCGCTTCCTTGTGGTCCGCGCTGTGATGGGCAATCGCCTGCATGGAGGCCGAAAGCTCCATGATGGCGTCGAAGCTCGTCGTCATGCCGTGGCGCAGAAGCTGCTTGGTCATGCGGAGCACGTCAGGGGCCTGAACCGCAATCTTGTTCGCCACCTCATGCGCCCGCTGCATAAGCTGCTCGGAGGGAACGACCTCGGAGACGAGGCCCCACTCTTTCGCCGTTTGCGCGTCGATGGTGTCGCCGGTGTAGAGAAGCTCCGAGGCCCGCGCCATGCCGATGATGCGCGGCAGAAGCCAGGCGCCGCCATCGCCCGGGATCAGGCCGATCTTGAGAAAGGTCGCACCGAAAATCGCGGAATCCGCTGCAATACGCGTGTCGCAAAGGCAGGCGACATCGTTGCCAAGGCCGATGGCCGGGCCGTTCACGGCAGCGATGACCGGCACCTCGATGTTCCAGACCGCACGGACGATGCGATGAATGCCGTTGCGGTAGCGTTCGCGGATATGCGTGCCGGGCCCGCCGAAGCCTTCGCCGCCCTCCCGCATCGCCTTGACGTTGCCACCGGCGGAGAAAGCCTTGCCAGCGCCGGTCAGGATCACGCAGCGCACATCGCGGTCGGCGTTGATGCGGGCGACGGCTTGCGTGAAGTTCTCCGGGTCGTCGGCCGCGCCCAGCGGATTGCGGCTTTCCGGCCGGTTGATGGTCAGCGTTACCACGTGACCCTTCTTCTCGAACAACAACGCTTCACTCATCCGACGTCCTCCGCTGGTGCGGGATGCATGCCCCGCAGCTTGTTTGGTCCACGGCTTTCCCCAGGAAACGCCGCGTGAAAGCCTGCTTTAACCATGAGCTGGAAAGGCTTGTTAACAATTTTAGCCGACCCTTGGCACAAACGGAAAGCGGGAGATTCCGCGAGCGGGCTTTTGCGACGCGCAGGCTTTCCGTCATTGAGGGACGTTTGGGCATGGCATTGGAAGACGCGCCGCAAGGTGTCGGCCGGAAAAGGCGGCACGCAGGCGATAGCACTTCCGGGGGTGGGATCGGTTTCCGCTGGGAAGCGCTGATCGCGGCCTTCGCGCGCGCGCGCCATTATCGCCCTGCCCGCATGTCCCCCGAGGCTCGCCTTTCCCAGCTTCGCGCGCTGGCGGAACCGCAGGTCAGCATTCCCCTCTTCTTTCCGCTCATGGTGGGCACCTTCGGCCTCAGTCTCGGCAACAATATAGCCTGGTGGAAAATCGGCGCCTGGCTGCTGGCCATGCTTTCATTGCAGGCGGCGAACTACCTCAATGCGCGGGAATTCCTGGAGAGCCATGTCGAACCCGATGAAGCGGAACGATGGTCCCGCCGCTTCGAGCTGTTGACGCTGGCTTTCAGCGTGGTGTTGGCATCGTCCCTCTACTTCCTATGGCCGACGAACCATCCCGAACAACAGACCTTCCTCCTCGCCCTGATGACGGTGGCGCTGGCGCCGCTGGCGCTTATTACGATCGTCTATTTCCCGGTCTTTTGCTGCACGGTGATGCCCGTCGCGGGCGCCATCGCCCTGCGTTTCATCACCTATGGCGAAGGCACGCATCTTACTTTTGTCATCGCGCTTGGCCTTTTCCTCGCGCTGCTGTTCCATCTGGCGAGGATCGTCAACAACACCATGTTGCGCGCGGCCAACCTGCAATCGGACAAGAATGCGCTCATCGAGCAGCTCTTCCGCGCCAAGCGCGAGTCCGATGCCGCGCGCGCGCGCGCCGAAGAGGCGAACCGCGCCAAGTCGAGCTTCCTTGCGAATATGAGCCATGAGCTCAGGACGCCGCTCAACGCCATCATCGGCTTTTCGGAAGTCATGGCGACGGAGATCTTCGGCGCCCATGCGAAGCCCATCTACAAGGAATATTCGAACGACATCAACCAGTCGGGCCAGCACCTGCTCGGCCTCATCAACGATATTCTCGATCTCTCGCGCATCGAGGCGGGCCGCTTCGAGATCGTCGAGGAGGAAGTGGATATCGTCTATCTGGCCAGGGATTGCCGCCGCCTGCTCGATATCCGCGCACAGGCCCAGCGCGTCAACGTGATCGAGGAGTTCGACCCCGGCCTGCCGGTCCTGCGGGCCGACGCACGCGCCATGCGCCAGACCTGGATCAACCTGCTGACCAATGCGATCAAGTTCTCGCCGCCCAACACCACGGTCAGGATGATCGCGCGGCTCGACCCCTCCGGCGATCTCCGCTTCGGCGTTCATGACGAAGGCCCCGGCATTGCGGGTTCCGAGATCGACAAGGTCATGGAAGCCTTCGCGCAAGGCGCGGCAGGCATCGCCCAGCCGGGCAAGGGCTCGGGCCTTGGGCTTTCCATCGTGAAGGGCTTGCTCGGCGCCCATGGCGGCCGTTTCGAGCTGCGCAGCACGCTCGGCCAGGGCACACAGGCAGAGGCGGTCTTCCCCCTCGCCCGCCTCCGCCAGCTGACGCCGTCGGAATGCCGCGCCACCGCCTGATCAGGCCGGCACGGCATCCCGCCCCTCCGCGACGCACCGCTCAATGGCAGGTGCGCGGTGCCTCCTTGAAGCCTTGGGCGAGTTTTTTCAGCAAGGCTATGACCGCTTCCTCGTACCCCATGGCGTTTCCCTCGGTGGTCACCGCCCGTCCAAGCGCCATGCCGATCATGGCTTCGACGATGAGACGATAGAAGGCGATATTCTCCGCGCTTCCCCCGACAGTCTCCGCCAGACGATCGTTCAATTCCGGCGATGCGAGCCGACTGAAGCGTTGAATAACGGGCGCCAACTCCTCGCGAAGATCCGGATCGTTGCGCGCCGCCAACCACACTTCGATAACGATCTTGAAATCGGCATGCCCGAAGCTCGCCCAGAGTGCGTCGATGAAGGCGCTCATGGCATCCTGGGGATTGCGTTCGCGCGCCTCCGCAGCTTGCGCCGACATGGTCGCGTAGATCTCGTCGAGCATGACCGCAAACAGACTCGAGAGACTGGGGAAATGATGGAAGAGCGCGCCCCGCGTGACACCCGCGCGGGCGCAGACTTCAACCGCGGTGGTCCGCGCGTAGCCCCTGTCCAAAAGAGATTGCCTGGCAGCCACTATCAGCCTCGCCCGCATGGCTTCGCTGCGGGCCGCCTGGCGCTGGGGCGAGTGCTCGTCATGCTTCATCGAATCTGCCGCGACCTCCGGATTTCATTGCTAGCACTAGAACATACATACACCAATGGATGCCGCTAGCGCCCGCACCGCTGCGGGCTGCCGCCGTGAAAGACAGGCCGCAACTTTCAGAACACAGACTTCGAGTCGATCCTCAGATTCGGGGCAAAAAGAAAAGGCCGTAACGTGAGTTACGGCCTTTCCCTTGAGTCAGACTCGAAAGCCTCAGGCGGCGGTCGAGTAACGCTTCAGCTGGTGGTCGACATTGCCGAACTGCGTGTCGATCATGGTGAGGCGCTTGAAGTAGTGGCCGACATTCAGTTCGTCGGTCATGCCCATGCCGCCATGCAGCTGCACGGCCTGCTGGCCGACGAAGCGACCGGCCTTGCCGATCTGGACCTTGGCGCCAGCGGCGGCCTTGGTGCGCTCGGCTTCGTTCTCATCGAGCTTCAGGTTGACCATGTAAGTCATGGAAACCGACTGTTCATAGGCCATGAACATGTCGACCATGCGGTGCTGGAGAACCTGGAACTTGCCGATCGGCACGCCGAACTGCTTGCGCGTCTTGCAGTATTCGACGGTCGCCTTGTTGAGCTCGCCCATGCAGCCGACAGCTTCGGCGGAGAGAGCGGCGATCGCCTGATCGGTGATCTTCTCGACGAGCGGCAGGCCCTTGCCTTCCGCGCCGATCAGCGCGTCGGCGCCGACCTTGACGTTCTCGAAGGTGATCTCCGAGGCGCGACGGCCATCGACCGTCGGGTAGTCGCGGGTCGAGACGCCGGCGGCGTTCTTGTCGACGATGAAGACCGAAACGCCGTCACGGTCGCGCTGGCCACCCGAGGTGCGCGCGGTGACGATGAGCTTCTGCGCCCAGGGAGCGCCGAGAACCACGGCCTTGTAACCGTTGATCGTGTAGCCCGCGCCGTCCTTCTTCGCCGTGGTGACGAGGTCGGCGAGGTTGTAGCGACCCTGCGGCTCGGCATAGGCGAAGGCCCAAACGGTCTCGCCACCGATGATGCCGGGGATGTGGGCTTCCTGCTGCTCCTTGGAGCCGCCCTCGCGGAGGAAGCCGCCAGCGACCACGACCGTCTCGACGAAGGGCTCGACCACGAGATGACGGCCGAACTCTTCCATCAGGATCATCGTTTCGATGCTGCCGCCGCCGAGGCCGCCCAGCTCTTCAGCGAAGGGCGCGGCAAGCAGGCCCAGTTCGGCGAACTGCTGCCACATCGCCTGGCTCCAGCCCTCGGGCGATTTCGCGATCTTGCGACGCGTATCGAAGTCGTACTTGTCTGCCAACAGGCTCTGCACCGTATTGCGGAGCAGGGTCTGCTCCTCAGTGAACGAAAAATCCATGTCCTTGCCCTTCCCGTTAAGTCTGGTTTCTATGCGGCGCTTGCGACCCGTTTAAAGGCCGAGCACCATTTTTGCGATGATGTTGTGCTGAATTTCGTTCGATCCGCCATAGATCGAAGTCTTACGCATGTTGAAATAGTTCTGCGCGGCGCCGTTCGAGTAATCCGGCCCGGCGACGAACTCGTTGCCGGTGAGCTCGCCCGTCGGCACGTTGACCTGGCCGTAATTGCCGACGGCTTCCAGCGTGAGTTCCGTGATGCGCTGCTGGATCTCGGTGCCCCTGATCTTGAGGATCGAGGCTTCCGGCCCGGGGCCAGCGCCCTTGCTCTCGGCGGCCAGCGTGCGCAATTCCGTCACTTCGAGCGCGGTGAGATCGATTTCGAGTTCGGCGACCTTGCGCGAGAACTCGTCGGTCTTGAGAAGCGGCGAGCCGTCGACGAGCTCGGCGGTCGCGATGGACTTCAGACGCTCGATCGCCTTCTTGGAGCGCGAAACGCCCGCGATGCCCGAACGCTCGTTGCCGAGCAGGAACTTCGCATAGGTCCAGCCCTTGTTTTCCTCGCCGATGAGGTTCTCGGCCGGAACCTTCACGTCTTCGAGGAAGACTTCGTTGACCTCATGCGCGCCGTCCATCGTGATGATGGGGCGAACGGTGATGCCGGGCGTCTTCATGTCGATGAGAAGGAAGGAGATGCCCTCCTGCGCCTTGGCGTTCGCGTCCGTGCGGACAAGGCAGAACATCCAGTCGGCATACTGGGCGAGCGTCGTCCAGATCTTGTGACCGTTGACGACATAATGGTCGCCCTCGCGCACGGCGCGGGTCTTGAGGCCGGCAAGGTCCGAACCGGCGCCCGGCTCGGAATAGCCCTGGCACCACCAGACGTCGGCGGAAAGAATGCCCGGCAGGAAGCGCTTCTTCTGCTCTTCATTGCCGAAGGTGTAGATGACCGGGCCCACCATGGAGAGGCCGAAGGGGAGAAGCGCCTGCGTCTCGGCGCGCGCATTCTCTTCGTTCCAGATGTAGCGCTGCGTGATCGTCCAGCCCGTGCCGCCGTATTCCACCGGCCAATGCGGAACGACCCAGCCCTTCTTGTAGAGGATGCGATGCCAGGTGAGGATTTCCTCCTTGGTCATCTCGCCGCGCGTCCGGCGCGACTTCAGGTCTTTCGGATAGTTCTCGGCGATAAAGGTGCGGACTTCATCGCGAAACGCGAGGTCCTGCGGCGAGAAACTCATATCCATCGAAATGTCCTCCTGCTCGGCGGCAAGCGAAACCATTGATTCCGCATAACAGCCGGCTTTTACGTGCGAAAGGGCCGGCGCGATCAGGACGCCCGGCCACTTATTTTGGCGGTGATATTACCGGCCCCCGGGCTCGTTGCAAGGCCGGTGGCTGTGCGCGGGAAACCGGGGTCCTGTGCGCAAACGCCCCGCCCGCCCCTGCGGCAGCGGGCCAGCATGGACCGAATCGAATTCAGGCGAGCCCCGCCTGCTCGCGGGTCGCCATGCCTACATGGGCGGCAGCGGCCGATTTGACGAGGCTGATCGCCAAAGCCGCGCCCGTGCCGTCCTCGAGGGCGATACCGAGATCGAGCAGCGGCTCCTTGCCCAGCGCTTCGAGCAATATGTCATGCGCCACCGAGCCGGAACGATGCGCGGCAAGGCAGTGGTCGAGCGAGCCCTGGTCCTGCTTGTAGAGAACAGCCGCCGCCGCGCAGGCGACGAAGCCGTCGAGCAGCACCGGAATGCGCTGGTAGCGGGCGGCGAGGATCGCGCCCGCAATGGCGGCAAGCTCGCGCCCGCCGAGGCGTCGAAGCGCCTCCAGCGGATCGCGTAGCGCATTCCCGTGGAAGGCGAGCGCCTCTTCCACCACGGCCTGTTCGCGCGGATCGGAAGTCCAGTCGGAAGCCTCGCCGCCGAAAAGCGCCGCCGCGAGAGCCGTGGCCGCCGCACCATTGCCGACGCCAGCCGCGCCCACGCAGAGAAGATCGGCGCCGCCCGCAATCGCTTCCATGCCGAAGGCCATGGTCGCGGCGCAGGCCTGCTCGGAAAGCGCATCGGCGCCCGTGATGTCCGGCACCGGCATGTCGAGAGCGAGGTCGAAGACCTTCAGCCCCGCATTGGCCGCCAGCGCGAACTGGTTCACCGCCGCACCGCCCGCCGCGAAAAGCTCGACCATCTGGCGGGTCCGTGCCTGCGGCAGATCGGAAACGCGCGACGCCACCTGATGATTGGCGGCGAAGATCGCGACCAGCGGCCGTTCGACGGCGGGCTTCGCATTGGCCTGCCAGCGGGCGAGCCAGACCGCGATTTCATCGAGACGGCCGAGGCCGCCCGCATCGACCAGTTCGCCCGCATGCGCGGCTGCCGTGACTGTCGCCACGTCATCCCCCGCAGGGAGCCCCGCGATCAGGTCGCGAATATCGTCGAAAGGCAGGCCGGAGGGCGGACGGGTCATTATATTTGTCTCGGAATTGGGAGGTGCCTTCCTATACCCTGCTCCGGACCGCGATAGAACCCGGAAATGACGTGAACGCCCTGCCGCCTGTCTCCTCCCCCTGCATCAATGTCTGCGCGATGGACGCCGCAACCGGCCTCTGCACCGGATGCGCCCGCACGCTCGATGAAATCGGCCGCTGGTCGCGCCTTGCCGAAAGCGAGCGCCGCGCCGTCATGGAAACCCTGGCCGCCCGCCTCGACGCGCTCGGCCCTCGCGCCGCCGCTCCCGCCGAGGCCCGCGCCCGCATCGCGGCGGTGCTCGCACGATGAGCCCGCGCAACCCGGAACTTTTCGGCCATCCGAGGGGGCTCACCTTCCTCTTCGGCACAGAGATGTGGGAGCGCTTCTCCTATTACGGCATGCGGGCGCTGCTGACCCTCTACATGGTCAAATATCTGCTGCTGCCGGAAAACCGCGACCGCGTACTCGGTCTCGACGCGCTGCGCGGCATCTTCGAGAGCGTCTTCGGCCCGCTCGACGCGCAGCCCTTCGCCTCGCAGATCTATGGCTCCTATACGGCGCTCGTCTACCTCACGCCCGTTCTCGGCGGGCTCATCGCGGACCGCTGGCTCGGGCGGCGGCGCACGATCATCATCGGCGCGCTGCTGATGGCGCTCGGCCATTTCATGATGGCCTTCGAGCAC
>JAJXZC010000673.1 GCA_021780275.1 Pseudomonadota bacterium | reverse complement strand
GCGCTGATTGAGCGGCGCGGCAAGCCGGGATTGATCGTCTCCGACAACGGCACGGAGTTCACCTCGAACGCCGTGCTGTCCTGGGCGCAGGAAGCCACGGTCACCTGGCACTTCATCGCGCCGGGCAAGCCGATGCAGAACGGATTCTGCGAAAGCTTCAACGGGCGGATGCGCGATGAATTGCTCAACGAGACGCTGTTTCTCGGGCTCGATCACGCCCGCGAAAAGATCGCGGTCTGGGTCGACGACTACAACCCGATTTGAGAAGACCCACGGGACCGTTAGCCGGAAGGTCTTGTACGCGCTTCACCCTTGGTTCGGGCAGGACGTGGTCGTCCATGCTGTGATTGACAAAGCCAATGCGGCGGTTTTCCGCTGCACCTTGGATGGCTTAGAATCCGGGCGTTGGCGGGAGATCCCGGCGTGGATGTTTGATCGGGCGACCTGTCCGGATGCAACACTTGCGATAGTCCCCTTCGTCGATCTGGGAGCGCTCCAATCGCTGTCAGCGCTTCTCGGCCGGACGTTGAAGCCATCGGCGCCATCATCGAATGCCCGGGATTCCGGCGTACCGAAAACCTCTCACCACAAGAATCAGGGAGAGGTGCATGCTGGGGAAGCCAACGTTTCCGAAGGGCCGCCGCCGTCAAAAGCAGCCGCGCAGCGCGCGTCAGATGGATATGTTCACGGGATTGGCGGTCGACGCCGCAGCAAGCCTGCCGCGCTGGACGGAGCTGCCGCAGAATGCGCAAGCCGCTCTGATCGGGCTGATGACGCAATTGATGTTGGATCATGCCCAGGCCTCCAAAATGCCGGAGGTCCGCGATGACCTCTGACAAAATCCAGCCCCATCACCTGGAGCGCAAGGCGATCCTTTATGTGCGTCAGTCCTCCGCTCATCAGGTGTTGCACAACCGGGAAAGCCGTGTGCTGCAATATGGCATGCGCGATCGATTGTCGGCTTTGGGCTTCTCCGAGATCGAAACGATCGACGAAGATCTTGGCCGCTCCGCCGCGGGCGGCGCACAACGCGCCGGGTTCGAACGGATGGTGGCGGAGGTATGTCTTGGCAAGGTCGGAGCGGTCTGCGCCCGGGAAGTCTCGCGCTTTGCCCGCAACAGCCGCGACTGGCAGCAACTTATCGAGATGTGCCGCGTCGTCGATACCGTGCTCGTCGATCAAGAGACCGTTTATGCGCCGCGGCATGGCAACGACCGCCTGCTGCTCGGCCTCAAGGGTAGCCTGAATGAATATGAGCTGGACCTCTTGCGCCAGCGCTCGCTTGACGCCCGCCATGAGAAAGCGCGGCGCGGCGAACTGGTCGTGGCCGCCCCAGTCGGCTTCGTTAAAGCGGGCGATTGCTACGAGAAGTCCCCCGACCGGCGCGTGCAGGAGGCGATCATGCTTGTCTTCGACAAGGTCGAGGAACTGGGCACGGCGCGTCAGGCGCTCCTCTGGTTCCTCGAACATAACCTCGACCTTCCGGTCAAGCAGCCCAATGGAGCAACGGCGTGGCGGCGGCCGACTTATGCGACGCTCCACAGAATGGTCGAGAACCCGGTCTACGGTGGCGCCTATGCGTATGGTAGAACCGGCGTCGCGGTCGGCTACAGCGCGGGCGGCGGCAGCGCCAAGGCGCGACGTAAACCGCGTGGCGAATGGCTGGCGCTGAAGCCGGACGCCCACGAAGGCTATGTCAGCTGGGAAAGGTTCGAAGCGATCCGCGCCATGGTTTCCAGCAATATCCCGACCAGTCGACATCATGGCGCGCCCAAGCACGGCGAGGCGCTGCTTGCCGGCCTTATCCGCTGTCGCCGCTGTGGCCGGAAACTGACGCTGCGCTACAGCGGCGCCCAGCATCACATTCCGCGTTACAGCTGCTCGCGCGGCTGGATGGACAATGGCGAGCCGCGCTGCATCGCCTTTGGAGGGCTGCGCGTCGATGACGCCGTCGAGGCGGCGCTTCTCGACGTCGTCGGCCCCGGCGCTGTGGCGGCCGCGACAATCGCCGCCGCCCATGTCAGCGAACGGCGCGACCAGGTTCGCGATGCGCTCGACCGCGATCTTGAAGCGGCGCGCTTTACAGCCGACCGCGCCTTCCGGCAATACGACGCGGCGGATCCGGCAAACCGGTTGGTCACCGGCGAACTGGAAGCACGCTGGAATCGGGCGCTCGCCCATGTCGCCGAGGTCGAGGGCAAGATCGTCGCCCATGACGCGGCAAAGCAGCCGACGGCCATCGACACAGCGGTGCTGGGCCTCTTGGCCTCGAACCTGCAAGCAGTTTGGTCGGCTCCGACCACCGAGGCGCGTCTGAAAAAGCGCATCGTGCGCACACTCATTCACGAGGTTGTGGCCGATATCGACGATGCGAACGCCGAGATCGTGCTCGTTGTCCACTGGAGCGGCGGCGTTCATAGCCAGATCCGCGTGCCCAAGCGCCGACGTGGACAACGCAACAGCACGGCCGCCGACGTTCTCGTGGCGGTGCGCCAGCTCGTGTTGATCGCCAACGACGCTCTCATTGCCGGCATTTTAAACCGCAACGATCTCAAGACAGGCAACGGCAATCGTTGGACCCGCGAGCGCGTCGCCTCGTTGCGTTCGCACTATCGCATTCCCGTGTTCTGCGCCGCCGCCGATGGCGTTGAGCCGTGGCTCAACCTGGGTGACGCGGCGAGATTGCTGAAGGTTGCGCCAAAGACCTTGCGTCTGGCCGCCGAGGCTGGCGAAATTGCAGCGATCCATCCCTTTCCAGAGGGCCCATGGATATTTGCCCGCGGCGCCTTGGCTGCGCCAACAGCCCGATCAATCACCGAACGCGCGCGCCTGAACCCCAAATACCCCGCAGGATCGGATCCGGCGCAGCAAAATCTATTCCCTTCAATCACATAGACAGATGGGTGTTCTATTGCGCAGTTGTAGTCTCTACGCCATTCCTCCATTTTCTCCCTCGCGTCATCAAGGCTCATGAACCAGTGGGCATTGAGGCATTCCGCCCGGAACTTGCCGTTGAACGACTCAATGAAGGCATTGTCGGTCGGCGTGCCGGGGCGCGAAAAGTCGAGCACGACATCCTTTTGATAAGCCCAAAGATCAAGGTCGCGCGAAATGAATTCGGAACCCTGATCGACCCGGATCGTCCGCGGATAGCCGACGCTCTTGCAGATCCGCTCCAGCGTCAAGACCACGTCTTCGCCGCGATAGCTGAAACGAGGATCGACCCCAGGCGAGAACCGCGAGAAGGTGTCGACAATCGTCAGAACCCGGATCTTGCGTCCCGTGGCCAGCTGGTCGTGAACAAAGTCCATCGCCCAGGTCTCATTGTGGCGCTGCGCCTCGCAACGGTCCTCGCGCAGCTTGGCTTTCACCCGCTGCTTCGGCGTCTTGTAGCGCAATTGCAGGCCAAGGTTCTGGTAAAGCCGGTAGATGCGCTTGACGTTCACCGCCCAGCCCTCCCGCGCCAGAAGCACGTGGATGCGCCGGTAGCCATAGCGCACCCGCGTCTGAGAGATCTCCTTGATCCTTTGGTTCAGCTCGGCCTGGCCGTCGCGTTTCGACTTGTAGACACACAGCGACCGATCGACCCGTAGAACTGAACAGGCGCGCCTGATCGAGGTCCTCCAGTCCGATCGCAGCTTGTCGACAAGCTCCCGCTTGCGGGCAGGCCTCAGAGCTTTTTTGCGAGAACGTCCTGAAGCATGGCCTTATCCAGCGACAGGTCCGCCACGATCCGTTTCAGTTTCGCGTTCTCTTCCTCCAACTGGCGCAGCCGCTTCATCTCCGATGGCATCAGGCCAGCGTACTTCTTCCGCCAATTGTAAAACGTGGCGCCAGAAATTCCGGCCTTGCGACAGACATCGGCGATGGCCACGCCATCCTCCGCCTGCTTCAGAACGAAGGCGATCTGCGCCTCAGAGAACTTTCGCGCTTTCATGGAACTCTCCTTGGTCCCGCTGCGGGATCATAAATGGAAAATTCCAGTTCAAAATGGCTGGGTTTCTCGGGGGCACGTGAAAAGCCCCCTGGACTCTCCCCAAAACCGGAGAGACAAGGGGTCTCAGGTCAGACGCGTCCGTTGTTCGGCGCGGGAGCTTATGGCGCGGCGCTCCGGAAATATCGAAAAAAGCCGACAATGGCAGACCATCGTCGGCGATTGCTTTAATCAGCCTTAAAGTCAGCAGAGCATGTCAACTCAGTACTTGGCGGCGACCGCCTTTGGAGCGTCCGGGCTCCATAGCGGAATGATCACGCGGGTCCACAGACGCGTCTCGTGACCACCGTAATTCTTCTCGTAGACGTCCGTGGTGAGATAGAGTTGCGTGATGACCGGGCCAAAATTGTAGCCGACCAAGCCGCCCATCGCGAATTGGGACTGCTTAAGATAAGCCGGGGTTGGGCCGTTGCCGACGTCGGTGGAGCCAAAGGTGACCATGCCGACTTCCCACTTGCCGATCGACTTGGTCAAAGACACTTCGTAGTTGAAGTAATCAGGATTCGCGAGGTGGGTCGTCTGGTTGTCGCCGACGATGCCGAAGCGCAGATTGCTGACCAGGTTCCAACCATTGTTGTGGTAAGCGAAGGACAAGTCCTGACGGAAAGTATTCTGATTGAACGCGTTACCGAAGTCGCCGCCAGCGATTCCGATATAGACGCCGGCGAGATAGCTGAAGCTGAAGCCGTTGCCGAGGTTCCAGCCGATCCAGGCAGCGAGGAACGGATTATACATGCCGGCGTCGAAAAAACCTTGGGAATGATTGCCAAGATCAAGTTCAGGAGCTGCGACAAGCGCCTGGATCCGGCCGCCGAAGATGGTCCATGGGGTCGACCAGGCGATGACGGGAATGTTAACGCCCTCATAAGTTGTGCCGCCGCCGAAACTGGCGGACAGGGGGCGGCCGCCATAGGAACCGGTGTTGACGAAATATACGCCTTCCGGCAGCGGGGTGGCGAGATCAACGCCGGAGGTTTCGCCGGGCTGCGAGACCGAGCCGGCCAGGGCGGCGCTCGAAGTCAGCGCGAGGGCGGCGACAGCGCCAAAAAGTGTTGTCTTGAGTTTCATTTGAGCGCCCCTCCTCAGGGCTTTGGTGCATTGGTTCAACCTGAGCCAATAGTGGAATTCCATCTCGTATTCTTCGTGTTGATTTGTAAATACAGCAACACGAAGAATCGAACATAAATATGTTACAAGCAAGCAGCAGTGCGCAAAGAGAATCTACAAATATTACTCTAATATTTGTAGATGTTGTAGAAATACAACAGAATATTCAAAAAACAGCAATATAAGCCCCACTGCTATAAGCAGTGGGGCTATTAGCGTCCTATCACGCCTTGGGAGGGGAAGAATAAAAGGAACGCTAATTCTTTGTTTTACTGTCTATCATGGTGCGGCTGTTACGCATTTACAGGTTGTGTTTATCGAGGTCGCACGAATGGGTGACGACTGGATCAGTTGGTTTGGCTTGGCTTTTCGTGGGCGAGGAATTCCAGATAAGCGACAAGTTCCCAAATCTGTTCGGGCGTGTAGGCGCCGCCCCAACGGGGCATGATTGCCCGACGGCCCTTGCGTCCATTGGTGATGGTTTCGAAGGCGTAGCCGGGATCGAGATCGTCGCCGCGCGCCCTGAAGGCTGGCGCCATGCCGCCGACGCCGTCGAAGCCGTGGCAATAGCCTGCACAGGATGTTTGGAAGCGCAGCTTGCCCGTCTCGATCCGCTTAGGGTCATTCAGATCGAACGGCGCCGTGTTTTCGGCGCGCGCCGCGCTCGACAGCGCCGACATGCAGACAAGGACGGGCAGGATTTTCGTACGAACCATTTTGCGCTCTTAGATTGTGCGGGGGCGGCGTCTGCCGCCCCTTTCGGGTTTTCGCTGGATGGCTCAGGGAAGGGCGAAGACGACAAGCGCGGCGCCGGCGGGCAGGGTTGTCACCTTCGGAAAGGCGCTCGCCATGAAACCGACCGCAGCCGAACCGAGACCAGTCGGAACTGCGATATATTGCTTGCCATTGATCGCATAGCTGATCAGACCGCCACGGATGCCGGAGCCCGCGTTGAAGCGCCAAAGCTCTTTCCCGGTTTTCGCAGAATAGAAATGGATGACGCCTTCGACGTCGCCGTTGACGACCAAGCCCCCAGCGGTCGCCAGGACAGTGCCGAGCGGCGGAATGTCGTAATCGACGCTCCATTTCTTGGCGCCGGTCATCGGATCGACCGCGACAAGCCGGCCGAGCGGCTTGCCGCCGGGCGGCGCCTTCGTCACCAGATCAGCGGCGCCGAGCGACAGCGCGCTCATGGCTTTCAGAGAGCTTGGATCGTCCTTCTTGGAGGTCACCGTATTGCAGGCCTCCATGGTGTTCGTGTACCAGTAGCCCGTCTGGGGGCTATAGGCCCCGTGGTTCCAGCTGCGCCCGCCAAGCAGCCACGGGCAAAGCAGTTTCGTCTCGCCGACCACCGGCTCGTTGCGGCCGAACAGCTCGCCTGTTTTTGGATCGATCGACTTGATCGTGTTCTGTGCGTCGACAAGCTTCCAGACATTATCGAGCTTGCCGTTGTCCTTGTTCATCACGAAGGCGAAGCCGGCCTTGTTAAGGTGGATCAGCGTTTTCTGGTCGCCCGTCGGAAGCAGCACCGCCTCATAGGGCGCGCCGTAATCCCACACGTCATTCGGGATTTCCTGGCGGGCCCATTTCAGCTTGCCGGTCTTGGGATCGAGCGCGAGGAGGCTGCTGGTGTATTTGTTGTCGCCCTCGCGTCCCACGTTATAAAAATCGGGCGCGGCATTACCGATGCCGATATAGATCGTGTCGGTCGTTTCATCATAGGTGCCCGGAAGCCATGCGGCGCCGCCGCCGACATCGCCCGACTTTCCAGGCCAGCTCTTCGGGTCGTTGCTGATCGTGTCGAAGGTCCAGGCCGGTACGCCAGTGTCGGCGTTGACCGCGTAAATCTTGCCGCGCGTGGGCTGATCGCCGCCGGTCGTCCCTCCGAACAGAACATCGCCGGCAAGTTGCGGAGGAGAGGAAAACAGTGATCCGTAGGTCGTCTTCAAATCGACGAGCTGCCGCGACCACAATTCCTTGCCAGTCTTCTGATCGAGCGCAATGAAGCGGCCGTCGAGCGTGCCGATGAAGACCTTGCCGCGCCCGACCGTCACCCCGCGGCTTGTCGCGGAATAGAAAGATTGGTCAGAGATCGGATCGAGCTTCGGCTGGTATTGCCAGATGATATTTCCAGTCGCGCCGTCGAGGGCGTAAACGTGATTGTACGGGCCGATATAGTACAGAACACCGTCGACCTCGATCGGCGTCGCCTGCAAACCCTTGGAGATGTCGCCCGGTTGCGCGATCCATTGGACTTTGAGTTTTTGCACATTGTCCTGGTTGACCTGATCGAGCGGGCTGTAGCGCCAGGCTGCGCCGGTGCGATGATATTGCGGCCAATCATTGGGTGAGGCCATGCCCATGTCTTTGACTGTCTCCGCATTGGTGGCAGCAACAGGCGCGACCGTGGTGATCAAGGCGAGGAGCAACGTGCGCAGGCGCGTGCTGGATTGAATGGTCATTAAGCGCTTCCTCTCTGCCATTGTTATGGATTTTGGCGGGTGTCGCGGCCGACTTGTGTCGAGCTCGCCGACAGAGAGAGCAAAGCTGGCGCCAGAATAAGAAAATTATAATTTCAGCGTTTTTTCAGAGCATTACGGCTTGGTGAGCACACCCGCCCTATGGCGGCGAGCCACAGGTGTGGCGCTCAAAACGCCTCAGGTTGATGGGCGCCCCGTTCCGTGCAATCGTTTCCGGTTAAATAAAGACGAAAAAGAGTCACCCGCCAAAAAAAATGCTGCGGGTTCAAGGAGGAACACCATGATGCGCGGCTCGCATACCGCCCATATCGATGAACTCGTTCGCGCAGCGGCTGAATGCAGTTCCCGCCGCGACGCCATCATTCATGATTCCTGGTTGCGCTGTGTGACCGAGCACAAGCTCGATCCAGCGGTGTTGCGCGAGGCTCGCATTCTTCCCCAGGCGCAAGTGCGAGAACATCGCGATGCGATGGACGAATTTCTACATACAGCGCGCTTCGGCGTGGAAACGCTCTACCGGCAAGTTTCCGGGCTAGGCTATGTGCTGCTGCTTACCGACGCGAATGGCGTCACGGTCGACTACATGGGTGACCCCACATTCGACAACAATTGCCGCCGCGCAGGGTTGTATCTCGGAGCGGATTGGAACGAAACGCATGCCGGAACCTGCGCCGTAGGCACCTGCCTCGCGACGGGCGAGGCGCTGACGGTCCATCAATCGGATCATTTCGACGGCACACATATTTCCCTGACGTGCACGGCCGCGCCCATATATGATCCTGAGGGCGCCATGGCGGCAGTGCTTGACATTTCCGCTTTGCGATCTCCTGAACCCAAGGAAAGCCAGTATCTCGCAAAGCAACTGGTGACCTCCTTCGCGCATAAAATCGAAACCGCCAACCTTCTCAACCGTTTCAGGAACGAATGGGTTTTGCGGCTTTCGGGCAACCCGGAATTTGCAGACGTCGATCCTGACGTCTTCATTGCGGTGGATGCGTCGGGTCAAATCATGGGCGTCAACAACCGGGCCCGGATAATGCTGGAACGCGAGCTGTCGGCAGCCGGTCCCGAGAAAACGTGGCGAACTTTGAACATTGCCGATGTGTTCGAATGTTCCATCGATGACTTGCCCAATTATATTCATTCCCGGCCCTATGAACAACGCGGCCTGCGCTTACGCCTGAGCGGGCGGTCGATGTTCGGGCAAGCGGCGCCGCCGCCGCCCAAGAAAAATTCCTCCGGCGGCGGCTTGCGCGAACGCGCCTTGCCGACTCAGCTCGCCTCGCTCGCCGGCGACGACGAAACCATGCGCAATGTCCTGTCCCGCGCCGCCAAACTGGTCAACACCCAAATGGGTCTGTTGATACACGGCGAGACCGGAACCGGAAAAGAGCATCTGACCAAGGCGCTGCACAGCGTCAGCCCGCGTGCGGGTAAGCCCTTCATCCCGGTTAATTGCGCAGCGTTGCCCGAAGGGCTCATTGAGAGCGAGTTGTTTGGGCACGAAGCCGGCGCATTTACCGGGGCGAAGACCAAGGGCAAGAGGGGCCTAGTTCTTGAGGCCAACGGAGGAACCCTATTTCTCGATGAAATTGGCGACATGCCGTTGACCTCGCAAACCCGCCTGCTTCGCGTCTTGGCGGAACGCGAACTGACGCCGGTCGGCGCCACGCGCGCGATACCTGTCGATGTCCGAGTTATCGCGGCGACCCACCGCGATCTCGTCGGTTTGATCAAGGAAGGAAAATTCCGCGAGGATCTTTATTTTCGCCTGAGCGGCGCAGTCCTGACGCTTCCTCCGCTGCGAGAGCGCCTCGACTTCGATTGGCTCGTGGACAAAATTCTCTCGGAACGCTGCCGGAACCGCAATCGTTGCTTGAGGCTTTCGCCGGCTGCGTCGGCGAGAATGAGACAATACGATTGGCCTGGAAACTTCCGGGAGCTCATTAACACCCTCGATTACGCCTGCGCCATGGCCGAGGGCGACTTGATCCAACTCGAAGATTTGCCCGAGCAGCTTCTGAACGGGAGGGCGCGCGGGCAGAAAATGTCTGATGAAGCGGAGCATTTGCTCGCCGATCTCCGCCGACATCGCTGGAATGTTTCCCTCGTGGCTCGCCTCCGGGGCGTCGATCGCACGACGATCCATCGCCAGATCCGACGGCATGGATTGACCGCGCACAAGACCCCGCTGTGAGGTCTCTCCGCCTGTGGCAATGGGCGCCGCAGCTGTGGCGTCCAACACCACCGCCGGCTCAGCGTGAATTAATAACACCTTGATTTACTTTGTCTTTCTAGGCGATTCCGCGTTGGCGCCATGCTTGCAATTTCCTCGAAACCAAAATGGTACGACGAGGAAACCATGCAGCCTAGGGTCGGCGTCATCGCCAATCCGATATCTGGTCGCGA
>JAJXZC010000575.1 GCA_021780275.1 Pseudomonadota bacterium | reverse complement strand
CGCACGCCGATCCTATCCGCTTCTGCATGAAAGCAAATCCGCCGAGGTCGGGAACGAGGCCGAGATTCGGCACGAAAGGAAGGCCGAAATAGGCCGACTTCGCCGCCAGCACCATGTCTGCCGCCAGGGCGAGGCCAACCCCTCCGCCCACAGCAGGGCCATTCACCACCGAGACGACCGGCCCGGGAAAGGCGCGCAATTCCCTGATGAGCGCATGGCCCTCGATCAGGACGTCATCCATGTCACGACGGCGCGCTTCCCGGTCAAGCGTGTCCCTGTGAAGAGCGCCATCCAGCCACTTCATATCGGCGCCTGCACAAAAGGCGCGCCCGGCACCGGTCAGGACCACAACCCGGACATCGCCGCTGTCGCGAAATGCCTGAAGCGCCTCGCGGTATTGAACGAAGGTCTCGGTGCAGAGCGGGTTCAGAATCTCGGGCCGATTGAGAACAATCCGGCCGACGCCATCGTCTCGCTCGACGAGAATATTCGAGTAGGTCATGCAAACATTTCTCTCAACCTGAAGCGCGCTGAAGTGTCGGCAAGGGGCGCGGGAGGAACAAGAAAGGGAGCCGCCAGGACTAGAGCGAACGCGAGATGAGCAGCTTCATGATTTCGTTCGTCCCGCCATAGATCCGCTGTATCCGTGCATCCGTATACATGCGCGCGATCGGATATTCCGACATATAGCCATAGCCTCCGAAAAACTGGAGGCATGTGTCGACGATCTCGCCCTGCTTTTGCGAACACCACCACTTGGCCATCGACGCTGTGGCCGGGTCGAGCTCGCCCGCGAGATGACGTTCGACGCAGTTGTCGACGAAGACGCGGGCGATCGTCGCCTCTGTCTTGCATTCGGCCAGACGGAACTGCGTATTCTGGAAATCCAGAATGGCGTGACCGAAGGCCTTGCGCTCCTTCACATAATCGGTCGTGAGGACAATCGCCCTTTCCATCGCTGCGGCGGCGCTCACTGCCAGCAAGAGCCGCTCCTGGACGAGTTTTTCCATGAGCTGATAGAAGCCGCGCCCTTCGATGCCACCCAGCAGATTGTCGGCCGGCACATCGACGTCATCGTAGAAAAGTTCCGATGTGTCCGATGCATGAAGTCCGATCTTTTCGAGATTGCGGCCGCGGCGGAACCCCTGCCGGTCCGTCTCGACGGCGAGCAGCGAAATGCCCTTCGCGCCCTGCGCAGGGTCCGTCTTGCACACGGTCAAGACAAGGTCGGCCAACTGACCGTTCGTGATGAAGACCTTCTGGCCGCTTACGCTATAGCCGCCCTCCGTCTTGCGCGCCGTGGTACGCACGTTCTGGAGGTCGGAGCCCGTGCCCGGCTCCGTCATCGCGATTGCGCCGACATATTCGCCGCTCGCGAGCTTCGGCAGCCAGCGGCGGCGCTGATCCTCGGTGCCATAGGTCAGGTAATAGGGCGCGACAATCGCGTTATGCAGACTGACGCTGAAAGCAATGCCGATACCCGAATATTCCAGTTCCTCGGCAATCACGGCCTCATGGGCGAAAGTTCCGCCGCCGCCGCCATATTCCTCGGGCATCGACACACAGAGAAGCCCCGCATCGCCGGCGACGCGCCAAGCCTCTCTGTCAACAATGCCCTGTTCGATCCAGCGATCGTAATGCGGCGCGAACTCGCGCTCGATGATCTTCCGAACCGAAGAGCGAAAGATATTGAGGTCTTCCGTCAGCCAACGAGACGCAGGCCGATTGATCGCGGTCATGCCTATTCCTCCTCAGAGCGACACGCCGCCGCCGACGACGATGACCTGACCGCTGATGTAATTCGACTCGGGCGTGCAGAAGAGATAGACGCCGTCCGCCGCTTCCTCCGGGGTTCCGGCGCGACCGATCGGAATCATCTGCTTTTCCATGGCGTCGATGAAGGCAGGCTGCACGCCAACGGCAATCTTGCGGCCCTCGACATCGATGCTGGCGCCCGCTTCGGTCAGCGGTTGCGTGAGGCGCGTCTTGATGAAGCCGAAGGCGACGCAATTGACGTTCACCTTGTAGCGTCCCCACTCCTTCGAAAGCGTCTTCGTCATGCCGACGAGGCCCGCCTTAGCCGAGGAATAGCTCACCTGACCGGCATTACCGCCAAGCCCCGCGACGGAGGAGATGTTCACCACCTTGCGGAAGACTTCCTTGCCCTGCTGCGCTTCGTTCTTCGCCATGATGCGGATGGGCTCGGCTGCGGCACGGAGGATGCGGAAGGGCGCGGCGAGATGGACTTCGAGCATCGCCTGAAACTGCTCGTCGCTCATCTTCTGGATGACGCTGTCCCAGGTGTAGCCCGCATTGTTCACGATGATGTCGAGGCCGTTATAGGTATCGATGGCCGTCTTGACGAAGCGATCGCCGAAATCCGCTTCAGTGACGCTGCCGACGCAGGCAATCGCTTCGCCGCCCCCGCGACGGATTTCCTCGACCGTCTCCTGCGCGGGCTCCGGGTCCATGTCGTTGATAACGACGCGTGCGCCTTCGCTTGCGAGCTTCAGCGCGAGCGCTCGTCCGATGCCACGGCCCGAACCGGAAACGAGCGCCACCTTGCCTGCGAGTTTCTTCATTGTCCTGTCCTCAATTTGGGAGTGCGACGACGGCTTCGCCGAGCAGTTTCACGTCATTGTTCTGATCGACTGCCGAGAGCTCGAGTCTGGCGCGCTCTTCGCCGTCCTCGCTGAACCGTTCGGCGAGCTTCGCCGTGCACGTAATCTCGGCACCGAGCTGGGTGATCGAGGTGAAGCGCGTCGTAAAGCTGCGCAGCATTGTTTGCGGCGCCAGATCCATGAGCAGGCGACCGAGATATGCCATCGACAACATGCCGTGAGCGAAGACATCGGTCATACCGGACGCCTTGGCGAAATCGATATCGACATGGATCGGGTTGAGATCTCCCGAGGCGCCGCAATAGAGCGCGAGTGTGTGCCGGGTGATGGGAGCGACGGTCAGCGATCCAACGATGGATCCTTTTTCGGCGTTTCGAATATCGGTCATTTCCATCTCCTAGCCGTGACGCACGACGATCGAGCGGCGCATGTCCGCGACATGAACCCCATCCTGATTGCGGGCCTGCGTGTCCATCACAATGAACTCGAGCGCGCCACCCTTCTTGTCGTAGATATCGGCAATCCGCGACGTGAAGGTGATGCGATCGCCCGCGCAGACCGGCGCGTGATAGGCGAACATCTGTTCGCCGTGGAGGATCTTTCCGAGATCGACCTTGAGAAGGTCGAGAAAGTCGAACGGGTTGTCCCGATCCATCTCGAGGCAGAAGAGAAATGTTGGGGGTATCGGCAGCGAGTGGTAGCCCGCCTTTCGGGCCGCCTCTTCATCCGAATAGATCGGATCGTTATTTCCCGTCGCCTTGGCGAAAAAGCGCAGCCGCCCCTTCTCCACTTCCGCCGTAACCGGTGCGAATTCGTGGCCGATGAATTTCTTGTCGATCATCGCCTTCACTCCGTGCGCTCGTACATGGTGACGACGCAGGCGCCGCCCAATCCGAGATTGTGCTGAAGCGCGACCCGCGCGCCCTCGACCTGCCGTTTCCCGGCCGCTCCACGAAGCTGCCACGTCAGCTCCGCGCATTGACCAAGACCGGTTGCGCCCAGTGGATGGCCCTTCGACAGGAGGCCGCCCGAGGGGTTCGTCACCACCTTGCCACCATAGGTATTGTCGCCGTCCCAGATGAATTTCTCTGCGCCGCCTTCCGGGCAAAGCCCAAGGCCCTCATAGGTGATGACTTCATTGGTGGTGAAGCAGTCGTGCAGTTCGACGACATCGACAGCCTCCGGCCCGATGCCCGCCTGCTCGTAGACGCAGCGCGCGGCCTCCTTCGTCATGTCGGCGCCGACGACCTTGATGAGGCTGCGCTCGGAGAAGGTCGACGGATAATCCGTCGTCATCGCCTGGCCAGCGATCCTGATCCGTGCGTCGATGTTGTGCTTGCGCGCGAACTCCTCCGAGCAGAGGATCGCCGCCGCCGCACCACAGCTCGGCGGGCAGCATTGAAGCCGCGTCAGGTTGAGGAACATCTTGGGCGACTGCAACACGTCGTCGACAGTCACATGCGTTCTGAAGATCGCCCGCTCGTTGTGGATCGCATGCAGGCTCGCCTTCTCGCGCACCTTGGCGAAAGTCTCGTTCTTCGCGCCGTATTTCTGCTGGTATTCGTAACCCGCGCCGCCAAAGAGCCGCAGCGCCATCGGCACCGTCTCGGCACCCTGAAAGGATTCATCGGCGATCTTGAGGAATTCGTCCAGCGGACCGGGGCGGTCGTTGAAAACCGTCGCGAGCGCACCTGGCGCCATCTGCTCAAAGCCGAATGCGAGCGCGCAATCGACGACGCCGCTCTCGACAGCCTGACGCGCGAGGAAGAGCGCAGACGAACCCGTCGAGCAATTGTTGTTGACGTTGACGACTGGAATGCCGGTGAGGCCAACCTTGTAGAGAGCGGCCTGACCCGAGGTTGAATCGCCATAGACCCAACCGACATAGGCCTGCTTGACCGTCTCATAGGAGAGGCCGGCATCCGCCAGCGCGAGACGGACAGCCTCGGCGCCCATCTCGTCATAGGTGGCGCTTGCTCCCGGTTTGACGAACGGAAGCATTCCCACTCCCGCCACAACGACGCGATTGCTCATAATCTGGTCCCTTCGTTAGTTCACGTTTCGGCTCTTGTCGGCCCAATAAGGCTGCCGCAGATCCACCTTGAGGATTTTTCCCGCGCCGGATTTCGGCAGCGCCTCGATGCGCAGGTCCACGCTGCGCGGACATTTGTATCCGGCGATCAAGACTTTGCAGTGGGCGATGATTTCATCCGAGGTGACGGCCTGCCCGTCCTTCGGCACGATGATGGCGTGCACACGCTCGCCCCACTTCTCGTCGGGAACGCCGATCACCGCGCATTCGCTGACGGCGGGATGCTGCATCAGCGCATTCTCCACTTCCGCCGAGAACACGTTCTCGCCGCCCGACACGATCATGTCCTTGATGCGATCGACGATATAGACGAAGCCATCCTCATCGACGTACCCGCCGTCGCCTGTGTGGACCCACCCATCGATCAGCGTCGTCGCCGTCTGCTCAGGCTTGTTCCAGTAGCCGAGCATGGCATTCGGACCTCGGGCGCAGACTTCGCCGACCGATCCGCGCGGAACTTCTCTGCCAGCGGCATCGACGATCTTGATCTCGACGCAGAGACCGGGCCGCCCCGCCGAGCGCAGCTTGCCGGCTTTCGGACCTTCGAGGACATGCCATTCGGGCCCGAGGATCGTCGCAAGCGGCGAGAGCTCCGTCTGTCCGTAAGCCTGCACAAAGCCGGTATTCGGAAGCCGCTCCATCGCGGCGCGGAGTAGCGCCTCCGCCATCGGCGAAGCGCCGTAAATGAGACGCTCGAAAGAGGAGATGTCGCGGTGCGCGAGATCCGGGCAGTCGAGCAGCAGCCTGATCATCGTCGGCACGAGCAAGGCATGGGTCACGCGCTCGGCTTCCACGAGGCTGAGGAAGGCGGCTGCATCGAATGATGACATGAAGACGTGCGAGCCACCGAACATCGACGCCGCATATGTCATGCCGCCATCGGCCAGATGGAACATCGGCGCGGCATGGAGATATCGCACCGACGAAGTGAGGCGAATGCCGGCGCCGATACAGAGCGAACTCGTCCACAGGCTCTGATGCGACAGCATCACACCCTTGGGAAAGCCCGTCGTCCCGCCCGTATAGAAGATGCCGGCAAGATCGCTACCGGCGCGGCCTGCATCCGGAACGGCAGCAACGGCCGCGACAAGCGCCTCATAGTCGAGAAGCCCGGCGGGTGTTTGCCCATCGCCCGCATAGATCACATGGCGAATGCCATCACATTCGTCTCGCACGGCCAGGCCCGCGGCGAGAAAAGCGTCGTCGACGATAAGGATCGTCGCGCCCGAATCCTTGATCGAATAGACGTGCTCGGCGACCGACCAGCGAACATTCATCGGAACCACGACGGCATCCGCCCAAGGCACCGCGAAGTAGACCTCAAAGTAGCGGTCCGAGTTCATCGACAGCATGGCGACGCGATCGCCCGTCTCGACGCCGAGCCCTTTCAGGGCGCCGGCCAGACGCTCGACGCGGTCCTTCACCTCCGCCCAGCGCCTTGTGCGGTTTCCGCAGATGGTCGCAACGGCGTTCGGCGTCGTCGCGGCGGCGCGATGAATGGCTTGCGTCAGATACAAGGAAGCCCCCCATGGCCCGGTCTGTGCCGGCCTTTTTATGTTACCGACAAGTAAAATAGTTTCTCTTAGGTATCTTGTCAAATCGGGAGCGGACTCTATGCTCGCAGGATCGAGAGAATCGGAGAGAGACCCATGCCAGGCCCGGCGATCGCGTCACCCTGGAAGAAGGCGCCCGAGCGCAGAAGCGAGCGTGACCTGAAACGGGAAGCCGTGTTGACGGCTGCGGCGCGCGTCTTTTCCGAGCGCGGCTATCACCGCACCTCGCTGGACGAGGTCGCGCAGATCCTCAATGTGACGAAGCCGACGCTCTATTATTATTTCAAGAACAAGGAGGCGATGCTGTTTGCCTGCATCCAGCACGGCCTCGACATGCTCGAAGCCGTCGGCGACGCCGATCCGACGCCCGGCGAACGCACGAGCATGGAACGGCTGGTCGCCTATCTCAAGCGCTATGCCAAGGTCAACGAAACGGATTTCGGCCGCTGCGCCGTGCGCATCAGCGATGCCGAACTCTCGGATGCAAGCCGCAAGAAGGTAAGGCGCATCAAGACTGAAATCGACCGCAAGATCCGCGAACTGGTTTCAAACGGTATTGCGGATGGATCGATCGCATCTTCGGACCCGAAGATCACGGCGTTTGCACTGGCGGGCGCGCTGAATTCCATCGGCCATTGGCACCAGCGGGACGCAGATATGGTCGGCCAGAAAATCGCCGACGAATATATCGCCCTGCTGGTGAAAGGCCTCGCACCTCGCGCCAGATAGCGCCGGGATCGGAAAACGATCCCTAGACGATCGTTCCTGCACGCGCGTCGGTGTATCGCCCCTTGTCGAGCACGACCTCGCCATTGACGATCACCTTATCGATGCCGGTGGCGTGCCGGATATAGCGGTTCGCCCCGCCCGGAAAATCGCCGACGAAAATTTCCTCGCCACGGGAAATCGTCGCGGGATCGAAGATCACCACGTCGGCAGCCTGACCGGGTTCGAGCGTGCCTCGATCGCGCAAGCCCCACGAGCTTGCCAACTCACCCGTCATGCGGTGAACGGCGCGCTCCACCGTCATCTTGCCGTAACCGCGAACATAGCGTTCCAGCATGTCGCTCGTGTCGCCCGCGCCACAGAATTGCGTGACGTGAGCGCCAGCATCCGAACCGCCGATCTGCACCAGCGGATGATCGAGAATGAACGACACAATTTCCGGGTCGGCATGGATCGCGCCGCGGATCTGGAACTCAGTGCGCAGTCCGTCGGCCACCGCGATATCGAGCATGACGTCGGCGACGGACTTCCCGACCTCCGCCGAAATCTCCGTCAGCTTGCGCCCAAGATATTTTTCGTTGGCAGACGAATAGACCCGCCCCACGGTCATGTTCCGCAAGAGCGGCATGATGCGTTTCTCGGCCGCATCCACCAGCATGGGCCGAGCGCCCGGGTCCGCAAAACCCGCAAGCCGCTCGGGCAGCGGCTTTTTCATGATCATGTCCCACTTGCGTACCGAGTAGAGCATGAATGAAGTTTCAGAGAGGATGATGTTGATGTCGAAGCTGCGGGGCATCGACTGGCCGTACACCTTTGCGCCACGCTTTTGCTGCTCTTCCAGCTTGGCGATCGATCGCTTCCAATTGTCCGGCGAAACGGGATTGTAGGTGATCGGCGCCACGGAACAGACGACGCCGCTGGCAAGGCTGAGATCGCCAAGCTCCTCGATATTCTCAAGCTGTTTCTCTATATCGATGAAGTAGGGAACGGTCTGAAGCACGCCTCGACCGCTCTTGGCCATCGCCTTGCAGAGCGCGATCTTCTCGCGCATGTCCGCCAGCCGGCTTGGCACCGGTCGGCCATCTTCGTCGATGTCCACATAGGACGTTGAAAGCCCGATGGCGCCGGCCGCCATGGCCTCTTCCATCAGTTCGCACATCCGCTCGATCTCGGCGTCCGTCGCGACGCGTTCCTGACTGTCAGGGCCCATCACGTAATAGCGGATTGCCGAATGACCGACGAGAGCTCCGACATTGATGCCTAGGCCGGGACGGATGTGATCGAGATAATCGCCGAAGCTCTCCCATGTGAAAGGAACAGCGAGATCGAAGGTCGCCTCTTTGATGTCCTCGATCTTCTCGAACATCCTGATCAGCTTGACCTTCTCGTTGGGTCGCACCGGCGCGAGGCTCAACGAGCAATTGCCCATCACGACGGTCGTTACGCCATGTTCGAGACTCGGCGTCGCTAATCGGTCCCAGCAGATCTGGGGATCGTAATGCGTATGTATATCGATGAAGCCCGGAGCCACGACCATGCCCTTGGCATCGATCTCGCTGGCACCCTTACCCTCGTACCGGCCGACCGCAACGATCTTGCCGTCTTCAATTGCGAGGTCGCCCTGATATCCCTCTGCGCCGGTTCCATCGACGATCCGCCCGTTGCGGATGACCAAACTCGCCTGCCCCATTTTCGCCGTCCCTAAACCAATTATTTTGACGAAGGATAGGGAAGGCAGCGAAGTAATACCAACGCAAAACGCCAATGAACCAGGGAGGAGAAGATCGAGATGCGAGCCTCTCCATCATCGCCCTTCAACCGGCACCGCAGACTGTGTTTTCAGCTGGTCAGGATATAAGATTTGTCCATGTGCGCCATGGCTGCGAAAAGCCTCTATGACGCTGCGTAAGCCCCTTTCTCCCAGTTGGAATCAGTTCCATGAGCATCAGCGACAACACCCCTATCCTCGTCGGCGTCGGTGAGGTTTCCGAACGGATCGAAGCTCCGGATTATGCCGAGCGTTCGCCGGTCGAGCTGGCGGCCGCCGCCGCCCAAGTGGCTCTTGAAGACGCCCTGTCGGTCGCGAAGCTCGCACCCGAGATCGACGTCATCGCCTCGATCAGGCAGTTCGAAATTTCGCATGGCGCGGCCGTCGCGCCGTTCGGCCATTCGAACAACTTCCCGCGCTCGATCGCCAAACGCATCGGGGCGAATCCCGCGCGCGCCGTGCTGGAAATCTCGGGCGGTCAGGGCCCGCAGCATCTGATCAACGAATTCTCGCAAGAGATTGCGAAGGGCGAGATTGGCATGGCGCTGATCGTCGGCTCCGAGGCGATCTCCACCATGCGCCATGTGCTCGGCAAAAAGGAAACGCGCGACTGGTCGGAAACCGTCAGCGGAACGCTGGAGGATCGCGGCTATGGTGTAGAGGGTTTGCTGACACCCGATCTCATCCAGCATGGCGCGCGCACTCCGATCCAGATGTACGCATTGTTTGAAAATGCGCGCCGCGCGAGGCTCGGTCTCGACCGCGCCTCTTATGCCTTGGAAATGGGGCGGCTGTTCGCACCCTTTACCAAGGTCGCGGCGCAGAACCCGCACGCCATGTCACAGCAGGTTTTCACCGCCGAGGAACTCGCCACCGTAACGCCGAAAAACCGTCTGGTGGCGGACCCCTTCCCCCGTCGCATGGTGGCTCGCGATCAGGCCAATCAGGGCGCCGCTGTGCTTTTCACGTCTGTCGGCAAGGCCCGCGCGCTTGGCATTCCGGAAGAGAAATGGGTCTACCTTCACGGCGGCGCGGATGCGAAGGAACGCATCGTCATGGAGCGGCAGGATCTGTCGAAGAGCAAGGCTTCCGTTCGCACTATCGAACGCGCGCTTGAGGTCGCAAATCTCGCTTTGTCCGATATCGACGTGATCGATCTCTACAGCTGCTTCCCGATTGCCGTTTTCAACATAACGGACGCCTTCGGCCTGAAGGCAGACGATCCTCGCGGCC
>JAJXZC010000237.1 GCA_021780275.1 Pseudomonadota bacterium | reverse complement strand
GTCCAACCCATGGTTCCTGATGTTGTTGTTCTTCGGCAAGCTTTTGGCGACGGACGTGACGCTCGGCTCCGGCGCGTCGGGCGGCATCTTCTCGCCCTCGCTGTTTCTGGGCGCGACGATGGGCGCCATGTTCGGCCAGATCGTCGCCTGGTTGTTCCCCGCGCTGGGCATCAGCCCTGTCATCTATACCATTTCCGCCATGGCCGCCATGGTCGCGGGCAGCACCGGCGCGGTTTTGACCGCGATCTGCATGACGTTCGAGCAGACGCGCGATTACAGCGTCATCCTGCCGATCATCCTCACGGTCTCGGTGGCGCACATCGTGCGCGTCAAGCTGTGCAAGGAAAGCATTTATACCCTGAAGCTCGCGCGGCGCGGCACCAGCGTGCCGCAGGGCCTGCAAGCCGCAGTTTCCGCCCGCGCCGACGCGCGGCGCGTCATGAGCACGGATTTCAAGCTGGTCGATTTCGGGCAGCTCGAAACATGGTTCGACAACTATACGCCGGGCAAGGATCCGCGCTACACGCTGGTCACCCGCGACGGCGTCGTCATCGGCGTTGCGCGCGAAGACCTGCTTTATCTGCTCCGCGATGAAAATCCGGAGAAAGTGATCGACGTAAACGTGAACCTCGTTACGGAGAAAACCAGATGGGCGGTGATCATGCGCGCGATGCGCATCAAAAACACCGAAATCACGCTCGTCACGCGCCAGATCGGCAGCCGCAAGGAACAGGATATCGTCGGCGTCATCACGCCGCGCGAACTGGCGCGGCACGCCGGGCTCGACGCCGAGCTGATGGATTAATTTTCTTTAAAAACCATTCTGAAAACGTTTTTGTTTTCATCTGTTTCGGCAAGATCGGCATATCCGCCGTGCAGCGCCATCGTCTGCGAGACGATGGAAAGGCCGAGGCCGGCGCCTGATTTCGCGGCGGAAGGGGATCTGTCCTTCTGGAAGCGCTGGAAGATCACCTGCCTCCTGTCTTCGGGTATTTTTTTGCCGTAATCGGCGATGGTGATCGTATGGCCGGCGAGAGCCGCTTCCACCGGCGTCTTGCTCGGGCTGTATTCGAGCGCATTGTCGAGCAGGTTGCAAATGGCGCGGTAGATCAGGTCCTTGTTTCCCGTGATGACGGCGGGCTTGTCGATGCCGCTGACGCGCAGTTCGCGATGCGCCTTGATGAAAAGCGGGAAGAAATCCTGACAGCACTGGCTTAAGACCTCGGCAAGATCGACGTCTTTTTTCTCCAGCGTGTCGGCGTATTCAAGGCGCGTGACGTCGAGCATCTGGTTGACCTGCTTGATCATCGCATCCACGTCGTAGGACAGTTTTTGGGTTTCAGCGGATGCGCCGAGCGTATCGATGCGCGTTTTGAGGATTGTCAGCGGCGTGCGTAGCTCATGGGCGATGTTTTCCGTCAGTTCCCTTTGCTCTTCTATGGATTTTTGCAGCCGCGAGAAAGAGGAGTTGACGGATTGCACGAGCGGCAGCACCTCCTCGGGCACGTCCTCCTCGGGAATGCGCAGGGAAAGGTCGGCGATATCGAGCTTGCCGACGTCCTCGGCGGCCTTGTGCAAAGGCTCAAGGCCGCTTTGCAGCGTCCAGACGATGACGATGACGAGAACCAGATAAAAGGGAATGCCGACCCACAAAAGCCGCCCCATGAACACGCTGGTGATTTCATCGAGAAAAACGTCGGAAACGTCTTTCGTTTGCGCGACCTGGATATAGAGCCGTTTTCCGCCCACCGTGCTCTGCAACGTGACACCGACGTATTTCTGGCCGCCGGGTCCCGTGAAGGTGAATTTCCCGTTGCCGATATGCTGAAAATCGTTCGGGAATGAATCGGTGAAAGCGACCGGCGAGGAAAAAAGAATGTTCCCCATGTCGTCGAGCACGGCGTATTGATAATCGTCTCCCGCGCCGGTGTAGAACTGGCGCAGGCTGTCCGGCATGTCGAGCAGAACGTGATTGAGACCGTTGCCGGGGTGCAGATGTTTTGCGACCGTCAGCGCCTGCTTTTCCACCGTCTGGTCGCGCATCGAGGTGAGCGTGTTGTCTATCTGGATGTAGACGATGACCGAGAGCAAGGCAATCGAGACGATCATGACCAGGGACACGCGGAGCACGAGACGCGTCAGGAGGGAATTATTTCTTCCGGGCATTGTTGTCCGTTCCCGTCAGCATGTAGCCGATGCCCTTGAGCGTGTGTATCTCGATATCCGCGGCGTGCTCGGCGAGTTTTTTGCGGAGCCGGTGGACGAGCACTTCGATCGAATTCGCCGATCCCGTTTCGCCGTAGCTGTAAACCCGCTGTTCGATGGATTTCTTGGTCACGACCTTGTGCGCCGCGTGGATGAGTTGCTCGAGAAGATCGAGCTCGCGGCGCTAAAGGGCGAGCGTATCGTCGCCGATTTGAGCGAACCTTTTCACCGTGTCGAAAGAGAGGTTGTTGATTTTGACGAGCGTTCCCACGGTGCCTGCCTGCCTGCGGATCAGGACCTTGACCCGCGCAATCAGCTCGTCCACCTCGAAGGGCTTGATCATGTAATCGTCCGCGCCGCCGTTGAGGCCG
>JAJXZC010000756.1 GCA_021780275.1 Pseudomonadota bacterium | reverse complement strand
ACGGGAACGTTTTTTCATGTCATCGACGGCGCAGCCGCATGACCGAGATGCCCCATTCATCGCCGCGACCATTCGACGAAGTGTTTCGCGAGACATTCCGCGATCTCGTGCTCTGGCGTCGCGACGTCCGCCGCTTTCGCCGCGATACGATCGATCCTGCATTGATGCATTCGCTGCTCGAACTCGCCAGCCATGCGCCGTCGGTCGGCCACTGCCAGCCCTGGCGGTTCGTGCTGGTCGAATCGGCTGATCGCCGTGACCAGGTGAAATCGAGCTTCGCGCGTGCCAATGCGCGAGCGCTGGAGAATTACGACGGCGAACAGCGCGCGCAATATGCGCGGCTGAAGCTGGAGGGCCTCGAAAACGCGCCGGTCCATGTCGCCGTGTTCGCCGATGAGGGAGCGGAGGAGGGCAGTGGGCTGGGCCGCCGCACCATGCCCGAAACCCTCCTCTATTCGGTGGTGGCCGCGATTCAGACCTTATGGCTTGCGGCGCGTGCCGAGGGGTTGGGACTTGGCTGGGTCTCGATCCTCGAACCCGACGTCATTCATCGCGCGCTCGACGTGCCGCCGACCTGGAGATTGGTTGCCTACCTCTGCATCGGCTGGCCGGTGGAGGAGCATCTTGATCCCGAACTCGATCGCTATCGCTGGCAGCCGCGGCTGGATGTCTCACGGATGATTTTCAGGCGCTAAGAGTTCTATTCGAGTTTCAGACATTCTCGTCATTGCGAGCGAAGCGAAGCAATCCATAGACCGGCAAGAAAGAAAGCGTGGATTGCTTCGTCGCGGAGCCTGTCATCGGGCCGGCCGAAAGGCCGGACCCGTTGGCTCCTCGCAATGACGATGAAATACAGCTTCGCATTCCCGCGGCACGAAGCGCCCGAGTTGTGCAAGAACCATCCGCCCAAAAATCAGAGGGCGCAGGGAAAACCGGGTGCCCGTCGCACCCGCAGCCCCGCGTGCAAAGTGTAGAAAGCACGCGAGTGCGTCACCACAGGTTCGCCGGAACACCCCGGCCTTCCCTGCGCGATGGTTTTGCGGCTTATTTCGAGCTCTCCCTGGTGACCGGGCTTTCTTGCCACCATCATCCGTGTGATGCGAAGCATCATCACGAACTTGACGCCAGCGTCGGGGCGTCAGGACCACACGACTTCGCCGTCCGCAAGATAAGCGCCCTCGTCAGAAGCGCCGCCCGCGTCCACCGCATCCCGCCCCGCGTCCGTGACGATCGCGAGCCGCCCCTCCATCGGGACGAGACGGCGAGAGACATGCAGCTGATTTGGGTCAGAAGGGAACGAAAATATTTTTGCAAAGGGGACTGGACGGGGCAAATCAGCTTGATTCCGTTCAGTAAATTGGGTTGAGCGCGCAGGTCCGTCGGCGTAGTCCCAAGGATGGGTTGAGCCCTTCGCGAAACCCATCACCAGCGCAAGCTGCACTTCATGGGTATCCACCCATTACGCGCTGATCATGACCGGAACAGCGCGAAGTAGATCACATACAGCCAGCCCAAAATGCCATGGATGATGGCCCAAAGTATCGAATGGTTGGCCGTGTAGGATATCGCGATAGCCAGGGCCGAGCCAAAGCCGACGCCGTATTTTGCGCCTTCGACGCGGACTCCGTAGTAACGATTTCCGTTCATGTTCGCCACCTCAGTTGTCGTTGATTGGCCTACTGTCTGACAGGTTGAAAATCTAGCAATATGCGCGTTCGGGATAAAAGGGGGCGCTTTGAGGTGATAGCATATCAGGCTGAGCTTCGTCCCACATCGGCAATTCCATGATCCATGTCAGTCCGCTCAGCGCCCTCACGAACGTTACCGCGAAGCTTGATCGCTTCGCCTTGTTGACGCTGCTGTCGCCGGATCATCCGCAGGTCGACTGGCGCGAATTTGCCTGCGAGCGGCATCTGCGGCTGGCGTTTCACGACATCGTCGAACCGGTTGCGGGCCTGACCGCGCCGGATCGCGAGATGATGCAGGCGGTTGTCGATTTCGGTCGCGATGGCGAAGATCAACGCGCGCTGTTGATCCATTGCTGGGCCGGGATCAGCCGCTCAAGTGCTGCGGCCTTTGCCATTGCCTGCGATCGCAATCCGGGATTCGAGCGCGACATCGCGATCGAACTGCGTCGGCGGTCACCGTCCGCCACGCCCAACCGGCTGATGGTGCGGCTGGCGGATGATCTGCTTGAACGAAATGGCCGCATGGTCGCTGCGATCGACGGCATCGGCCGCGGCGCCGAGGCGCGCGAAGGCGCGCCGTATGCGTTGCCGCTGAAGTGGCCCGGAGCATGATGAGATTAGATTGAAGCGCGACCTTCTTCTCCCTCGCCCCGCTTGCGGGGAGAGGGTTGGGGTGAGGGGGCCTCTCCACAAGTTCGGACTCGCGGATAGGCCCCCTCACCCGGCGCTACGCGCCGACCTCTCCCCGCAAGCGGGGCGAGGTGAAGCCAATACGGGGCAGGCTTGCCCTCGAAAATGCTCTATCCGACGACGGCCGCGACGCCGAGCAGGAAGCCGATTTCGAACATCTGCTCGATCGCGCCCAAAACGTCGCCGGTATAGCCGCTGATC
>JAJXZC010000218.1 GCA_021780275.1 Pseudomonadota bacterium | reverse complement strand
CCTGGTACGAAGTGCTCGGCATCATGCAGAAGAACGACAAGGAAGGCATCGACGCTCGCACCTTCATGGCGGCGGCCTCGGGCACCAACCTTGCCGATTTCGACGGTCAGGTGAAGACGACGGGCTTCTATTATGACCCCGCCAAGGCGGTCGCGCTGCTGAAGAGCCCGGCGATGGTCGAGATCGCCAATGACGTGCAGGAGTTCAGCTTCACCCATGGCCTTCTCGGTCAGAAGGCCAAGGACAAGGGCTTTGTCGGCATCGAACTGCCCGGCGGCAAGATCGTCGGCGACAAGGCGAATGTGAAGCTCAGGGTCGATCCGACCTACATGCAGCTCGCGGCTGAAGGAAAGCTTTGATTGTAGTGAGTGCGTTGGCCCCGTCTCCCTGCGTATCCGGGAGGCGGGGCATTTTATTGCCCGCATTGTTTTTCGCGCGCTCTCGAATTGGGCATACGCCCAAATTTTAGGCGGTGATTTTCGTGAGGTCGCCCATGCGCCGCAGCAGTGCCAGC
This sequence comes from Pseudomonadota bacterium, assembly GCA_021780275.1. The sequence goes on along the minus strand of JAJXZC010000218.1, from coordinate 2,066 downwards.
AAAACCGCCCTTGGGCGGCTGGCCCGCCCCTTGCAATCTTTGTAATCGGCAGCGGCTAGGGTTCCGGTTTCCACAGTTAAGGTTGGAAGCGCTGGTCCGAGAGCCGCAACCCGGTCGGTGAACAGCGGCCGGGTACACGGCGGGACAAAAGCCCGGGAGACGGACGTAATGCGAGGATTGGCATTACACGCCGCCGTGCGCGCCAATCCTCCGAGTTGTAACGGCCCCCGATGGTCTGGAGGACTGGCTATGAATACCGTCTCGCTCTCCGCTTCGATCCTCCCTCATGTGGTGGCGAGATGAGCATGCGCCGTCTCATCAACCAGCGGCCCGAAATCCTCACGCGGCTTCTTCTCGCGGCGGCGCCCTTCTTTCTGGCTTTCCTGGCCTATGCTCTCGCCTCGCAAGCGAGGCTCGCCGTCAATCCAACTGACAAGCTCCTGCCGGCCTGGACGACGATTCTCGATGCGATCAATCGCATGACCTTCGTGCCGGATCTGCGGTCTGGCGACTATCTGCTGCTGCTCGACACGATGGTCAGCCTCGAGCGCCTCGGTATCGGCGTCGGCATCGCGATGCTTGCGGGCTTCATCATCGGCGTTCTGCAGGGTCTCATTCCCTATGTCCGCACGACGCTCTCGAATTTCACCAATGTCGTCTCGATGATCCCGGCGCTCGCGATCCTGCCGATCCTCTTCATCACCTTCGGCCTCGGCGAGACGGCGAAGGTCGTGCTGATCTTCGTCGGCATCGTGCCCTTCATCATTCGCGATCTCGCGCAGCGGGTCGAAGAGATCCCGCATGAGCAGATCATCAAGGCGCAGACGCTCGGCGCCTCGACATGGCAGATCATCATCCGCATCGTCGTGCCGCAGATGCTGCCCCGCCTGATCGACTCCGTTCGCCTCTCGCTTGGGCCCGCCTGGCTCTATCTCATCGCGGCGGAGGCGATCGCCGCCGAATCCGGCCTTGGCTACCGCATCTTCCTGATGCGCCGCTATCTGTCGATGGACGTGATCCTGCCTTACGTCGCCTGGATCACCTTCCTCGCCTTCTTTCTCGACTTCCTGCTGCGCGGCCTCAGGCGAGTGTCGTTCGGCTGGATGTATCGCGGCCATATGTGAGGGATGAGCGATGACCCGCGTTACCGTTGAGAACGTCTGGAAGACCTACGGCAAGCAAACCGTGCTCGAACGCATCAATTTCGAAACGGCGCCCCAATCCTTCATCTCGCTCGTCGGCCCTTCAGGCTGCGGCAAGTCCACATTCCTGCGCATGCTGCTCGGCGATGAAAAGCCCAGTCAGGGCCGCATTCTCGTCGACGGTGTGCCGCTGCAGGCCGAGCCTTCGCCGGATCGCGGCGTCGTCTTCCAGAAATATTCGGTCTTCCCGCATCTGACGGCGCTTCAGAACGTCATGCTCGGTCTTGAGCTTGGGCAGAGCCCCATTCTCGGCCGCCTCTTCGGCAAGAAGCGTCGCGAAGCACGCGACATGTCCCGCGAAATGCTGAAGTCCGTCGGTCTCGAAGCGGCGGAAAACAAATATCCCGCCGAGCTGTCGGGCGGCATGCAGCAGCGTCTTGCCATCGCGCAGGCGCTGGTCAAGCGCCCGAAGCTTCTTCTGCTCGATGAGCCTTTCGGTGCGCTCGATCCCGGCATTCGCGCGGAGGTGCATGAGATTCTGCTCACGCTGTGGCGCGAGACGGGAATGACCATTTTCATGGTGACGCATGATCTGTCCGAAGCTTTCAAGCTTGGAACGCGCGTCATCGCCTTCGACCGCCGCAAGACGCGGCCGGAAGAACTTGAAGCCTATGGCGCGACGATCACTTTCGATCTGCCCGTCATGCGCAAGATCGCGCCGCCTCCCGGCGCGGTGACGTCTCCGGCGGAGACGGAAGAAGCAATGCCGAAGGTCGCCGTCGCCGGATGACTTTCGTCTCTGCCGGGACGACCCGGTGGATTGAGTTGTTGCCTGGACGGCCAGGTTTTCGGCGCCTCCCCAAGGCGCCACCGGAAGCAGGAGAACGAGATGGCCGATACATCTCAGACCTCGGGTGGAAACCA
>JAJXZC010000427.1:826-2581 GCA_021780275.1 Pseudomonadota bacterium | reverse complement strand
TACCTCCCCCTTGTGGGGAGGTCGGAGAGCGAAGCGATCCGGGTGGGGGTCACAGCAGCGCCAGCTGCTTCCCACGTCCCGGCACCCGGAAGCTTTCGCAATCGAGGTGCCAGCCGCCACGGTCGAGGCCGAGGCGTTTGCAGGCGATTTCGAAGCGGCGGGAGATTTGCCAGGCGTAGGGGCCGGTGCCGCGCATGCGTTGGCCCCATTGGGCGTCATATTCCTTGCCGCCGCGCATGGAGCGGATGAGGGAGAGGACGTGTTCGGCCTTGCCGGGTTCGTTCTCGCGCAGCCAGTCGGCAAAGAGGTCCTTGATCTCAAGCGGCAGGCGCAGCAGCACATAGCCTGCCAATTGCGCGCCCGCGTAGAACGCGCCGGTGAGGATCTTCTCGATTTCGTGATCGTTGAGCGCGGGAATGATGGGGGCGACCATGACGGCCACGGGAACGCCTGCTTCCGACAGAAGCTTCATCGCTTCGAAACGCTTGGGCGGTGTCGAGGCGCGGGGCTCCATGGTGCGGACGAGTTTGGCGTCGAGCGTCGTTACCGAAAGCGCGACCTTGACGAGATTGCGCTTCGCCATGTCGCTCAAAATATCGAGGTCGCGTGTGACGCGCGCCGACTTGGTCACGATGGTGACGGGGTGATTGAACTCCGACAGTACTTCCAGCACGCTGCGCGTGATCCGGTAAGTCTGTTCGATGGGCTGATAGGGATCGGTATTGGTGCCCATGGCGATGGGGGCGACTTCATACCCTTTCCGCGAAAGTTCGCGCGCCAGAAGGCTCGCGGCATTGGGCTTTGCGAAAAGTCTGGATTCGAAGTCGAGACCGGGCGAGAGGCCCATATAGGCATGCGTCGGTCGAGCGAAACAATAGACGCAGCCATGCTCGCAACCCCGATAGGGATTGATGGAGCGGTCGAAGGGAATGTCGGGCGATGAATTGCGCGTGAGGATGTTGCGCGCCGTCTCGCTCGTTACCTCGGTGCGGAGCGGCGGCGCGATGTCTTTATTCTCCCAGCCGTCATCAACGAGGCTGCGCGTCTGCCGCTCGAAGCGGCCCGTGTCGTTGGTCAGCGCGCCCCGGCCACGGCGGCCGGTGAGCGGAATGCCCTGCGGTGCGAGGGGAGGGGATTCCGTCGAGCGGGGCGGCCGCGCGCCCAAATGGCCAATCGGGGAATTGGCAGGGGGCTGGGCGGGGTGGCCGGAGCGTGCTGTTTCGTGACGTGCGGTCATGTCCAAAAACATAGCAGAATTTGAGAACATAACAAGAACATTCTTTAGTTTGCTTCCCTTCGCACACGCAATACGTAAAATGCGAAATATGCTCAGCGTCATTATTCCCACCCTCAATGCCGAAGAGACCTTGCCCCGCACGCTTGCGGCGCTGATCCCGGCTGCCGTTCATGGCGTGGTGAATGAGGTCATCATCGTTGATGGCGGTTCGACGGATAAGACCGCCGAGATTGCGGAAGCGACGGGCGCGAAATTCATGAAGGCCGAACGCGGTCGCGGACCGCAACTGCAGGCGGGCGCCAAACGCGCCAAGGGCGAGTGGCTTCTCTTTCTGCATGCCGACACGGTGCTTGAGACCGGCTGGGACGCGGAGATCGAGAAGTTTCTGAAGCATGTCGCCGACGGTCGCTTCAGGTCGTCGGAGGTTGCTGCCGCCTTCCGTTTCACGCTGGATGACTTTTCGGGAAGCGCGCGCTTCCTCGAACGGATCGTCGCGCTGCGCTGCGCACTCTTCAAAC
>JAJXZC010000427.1:0-816 GCA_021780275.1 Pseudomonadota bacterium | reverse complement strand
TCGGCGGTTTCAAGCCTTTGCCGCTGATGGAAGACGTCGATCTGGTACGCCGCATCGGTCGCCGCCGTCTCTTCATGTTGAGCTCGGCCGCGGTGACGAGCCCCGAGCGCTATCTGCATCGCGGATATATGGCGCGCATGGCGCGCAATGCGCTCTGCCTGTCGCTCTATTATGTGGGCGTGCCGGCCTCTGTCATCGCGCGTATCTACGCCTGACCTGAATGGAGCCCTTTGCGCCTCGACTTGTCGTCATGGCGAGACGCCCGGAACTGGGGCGGGTGAAGACACGGCTCGCGGCAGGCATCGGCCCGGTGGCGGCGACACGCTTCTTTCGACAGACGACAGCTTCAGTCCTGCGACGGCTTGCGCGCGATCCGCGCTGGGAGACACGGCTGTCGTTGGCGCCCGATCACGCCATTGACGATGGCGGGCTCTCGCCGCTGGCCCTGCCGCGCATGGCGCAAGGCGAGGGCGATATCGGCGAACGCATGCAGAGGATCATTGATAATGCGCCGCCGGGGCCGGTGGTGATTGTCGGCAGCGACATACCCGAGATCAGGGCTGAATATATTGCGGCTGCCTTTCGCGCGTTGGGACACGCCGATGTTGTTTTCGGTCCGGCAGATGATGGCGGTTATTGGCTTGTGGGCATGCGTCGCCGTCCGCGTGTCGTCGACATATTCGACGATGTGCGCTGGTCGAGCGAACATGCGCTGGTGGATACGATGGCGAATGTCGTGCGTGCGGGATTGTCTTTCGAAGTGGTTGCGCGATTGAGCGACGTCGATACGGTGGAAGACTTCGAGAGATGGCAGAG
>JAJXZC010000420.1 GCA_021780275.1 Pseudomonadota bacterium | reverse complement strand
GTAGCCCATGTCATTGATATAGAACTCATCGGGGAACTTGGCGTGCCAGCGTTTTTTGAAGTCATTGGCTTCGGGCGTATCGATCTCCTCGAACCAGTTCGCGGTCGCATGCATATTGTTGAGTGCCGGCGGCTTGAACCGCTTGTGCTCGAAGCCGAGCATGACCTTGATCGATGAGCCCATCGGAAGGTTGAGTTTCGCGGCGGCAGCCTGTTCGAAGAACGAGTCCTGGGCAGCGCCGACATTGATCGTCAAAAGCCAATCCGGCTTCGCCTTCTCGATATTCTGGATCGTCTGCGCGAATTGCGAGACGCCGAGCGGGATGAATTCTTCACCCACGACCTCGCCGCCGAGATCCTTCATGATCTTGCGGTTCCACTCCGCCGAAATCTGACCGAAATTGTAGTCGGCGGCGATGACGTAGACCTTCTTGCCGAACTTCTCGACCATCCAGGGAATCAGGGTCGAGAACTGCTGCTCCGGGACCGCTCCCATGCTGATCATGCTGGCGTCGCACACGCCGCCTTCATACTGGTTGGTGTAGAAGTACGGCGTGGTCGTTCGGTCGATGATCGGCCGGATAGCCTCGCGCGACGCGGAAGTGATGCCTCCGATCAGTACGTCGACCTTGTCGCGGCTGAGCAGACGCCGTGCGAACTCCTGATAGCGGGCGTTGTCGCCCTGCGGATCGAGATGGATGAGTTCGATCTGCCGCCCGAGAATGCCGCCGCTCTTGTTGATCTCCTCGACCGCAAGTTGCGAGCCGTGGAGTTTCGGCATGCCCATGAAAGCAAGATCGCCGGAGACGTCTTCGAGCAGGCCGATCTTCAACGGAGGGTCGGCCGCCTGGGCGGCGCCGACCGCCGCCGCTGTTCCGAGCATGAGACCAAGAAACACAATTCTAAGCAGATGTCGCGATTTCATTGAAATGTCCTCTTGTTAAAAGCTGCTGGAGTTCATGCCTTGAGGTAGCTTTTCAGGATCGACGCACCCATCGTGTATTTCGGGTCGACCATGTTGCCGAGCCGCATGCGCCCGGCCTGGCTGAGCAGCATGTACGCGTCGATCTCGTCGAAGCCATAATCGGCGCTCATCCATCGGGTGAGCTCGCGATAGGCGATGCGGGCGGCGTCCTCGAGCGGGCGCGCACTGCCGATCGTCATGATGAAGTCGCGCGTCTCGAGCCGCGGCCACGCGAAGCTCCAGTTCTTGATCAGATCGATCTGGAGCGTGACGGTCGCGCGCTGCTCAAGTGCCACGCCGGAGAGTTCGCCATCACCCTGGGTGGCGTGGCAGTCACCGACATAGAGTAACCCCCCCTCCGTATGGACCGGCAAATAGAGGACGGCACCGGGCGCGACATCGGGCAGGTCCATGTTGCCGCCATGATAGTCCGGCTGCAGCGAGGAGATCGCCTCGATTTCCGGCGACACCCCGATCGTGCCGATGAACGGCTCGTAAGGCAGCGTGATCTTGTCGTTCCAGCGCACGCCGTTCCTGTCGACATGCAGCTTTTTCACGCGCTCGGGCAGCGGCGGATTGAGCAGTGCCGTGGAACTGGTCCCGACAAGCCCGCCGAACTCTGGAATGATGCAGGTCGTTCCGGCCGGCTGTTCGCCGCGCGTCTCGACGTCGTGGATATAGACGGCGAGGCAATCGCCCTTCTTGGCGCCCTTGACCGCGATCGGTCCGCATTGCGGGTTCAGGTATGGAAAGTTCAGTTTCGCGGTCGGGCTATCGCTCTCGCTGGTGAGCACGCCCCCGAAAGCGTCTTCGGTTTCGACGACGACGACCCCGCCGGGATCGATCGACAAGGTCGGCTTCGCATAAGGACCGTAGACGTAGTGGAATTTCCCCTGCTGCTCGATCGTCAGACTATGCGTCTTGCCGGCCGCCCCCCTGGCGACGGCCCGCTTCGACATGATGGAACTCTGCAACCAGTCTACGGCCTTCATGCGAACGGTTCCTCGGATCAAAGAGTGGGATGACGTTTGTGCCAATCGGTGACGCGCTGGAACGCGTCCCCCGCGCGGACGAGACCCGCTTCCTCGAAGTGGCGGCCGACGAACTGGAAGGCGACGGGACCGCCGTTCGGGGCAAAGCCGCCCGGAAGCGTAATCGTCGGGCTTCCGGTCATGTCGAAGGGACAGGTAAAGCGGAGCAATCCGGCGATCAGCGAGGGGTCTTCGCCAAGCGCGCCCATCTTGGCGAGCGTGGGCGCGGCGAAAGCCTGGGCCGGGACCGCGATGAGATCGACCTCTTCGAACGCAAGTCGCACAGCCCCACGAAACGCTTCGCGCCGCAGCACGATCTTCTGGTAGTCTTTGCCGGACTGCTGCAGGCCAAGATCGAGCAGTCCCGCAAGCCCGGGCCCGTATTCGTCCTTGCGCGAGGGATAAGTCGCCTCGTGCGCGACGGCTGCCTCGATGCCGCAAAGCGGGAACCAGTCGTCGATCACCGCCTTTGCATCCGGAAACGTGATCTCGCGGATCTTGGCGCCCCGATCTGTCGCGACACGCAGGCCCTCGTTGAGCACCTTGCTTGCGGCCTCGTCCGTGCCCTCGCTGGTCCAGCACGTCGCC
>JAJXZC010000111.1 GCA_021780275.1 Pseudomonadota bacterium | reverse complement strand
AGGCCGTATCCCGGCATTTTCTGCACAAGGGCGCTGCGGCATTTCTCAAGAGTGGAGAGCAATCCCGCCGCATCCGGCACATCGTCGAAAGACTGGCTGATCCATACATTGAACAGCTGCTGCTGTATCATCTCTCCATAGGGCTGGGTTTCGACGCCGGTTGAAACCGCGCCGGAGAGAGCCGTTCCGAATCCCTCGGGAAAAATGGAGAGACCTTTATAGCGCACAGGCCCAAGCGGATCCATCGCCATGCAAACGCAAGACACCAGCCTTTCGCGTGAAGCTTCCTTTTCCTTGTCCCACATGCGGCCGAACCGGGCCTCAAGCCCCTTGTCATCGAAATTGCGCTTGAGCCAGACGTCGAACTGTTCCTTTTCTATTTCATCAGCCGCTTCGGAAACGTTTTCCGAGAACATTTGCGCCAAAGACCGCAGATCCCAAAACTTTCCGCCATGAAAAGTTATCGGCCGGGCGGCTTTCAGCGTCACGCGCGGCTGCTTTGGGCTAAGCCTTTGGCCGTCAAGCCAGGATAGCGCCGAGTCAATGCCCCAGCGCTGGTCCGGGTCGTCGCTCAGCACGCCGCGCAGGAACTCAGACAGTCCGCCGGGAATGCGTTCCTTGCCGATGATCATCGCATACGAGCCATGCTCTATCTTCTCATGGATAAGGTCGCGCGGCGACTTGCCTTGCAACAGGTTCATGCCGCGCGCCACCATCGCCACGCAAACGCCCAGCGCGTAAAGGTCGTCGACAAGCATGCCCGGCCCGCGCCCGGAAGGTTGCGCCGCGCCGCGCGCGATGGTCTCGTAAAGCGGGCTTTGCCGCAGCGATGGCGCGGTGGAAAGGCATTCGCCGAGAACGACGCGTTCCGCGCCCTCTGCGCCCGTCATATATATGTTTTCGGCGTTGATCGCCCGGTGGACGAACTCGACGTTGCGAAACTCCGCCAGCAACCGGATCATCGGCTCCACCAGCACGGGAATGATCTTGTCTTCGGATATCCGGTAGGGCGGCGCATCGGGCGCGTCGATTATTTTTCTTCCCAGCGGCTTGTCGAAAATAAAAGCGAATTTCTGGCTCCTGTCGGCGGGCCATTCGACGATACCCGCATCATGAAGTGTCATGAGATGGGGGCTTTTAATCGCCTTGTAAGAGCCGATATGCGTCACGCGCGGCATCGCCCGCCAGTCGCAGAGCAACGCGAACTGCTCGCCGGTCTGGCGGCGGTCTTTCGCTTCATAAGCTTGCGTGCCTGCAACGCCGCTGGCGAAAGCCGGGCATTCCCTGTCCGGAAAAATCTCGCTGTCCTGATTGACGAACAACCGGCCATCGGCAGTGGTGCGGCTGATGATGGAATAATAACTCGACTCAAGGCGCTTCTTGTTCGCTGCCTGACTGTCAACGGCGGACGCATCTCCCTGCCCGGACACCGGTTCCTGCCCTGAGGATTCGCTATTGCTCTCGTCTTCGGCCATCAGTCTCCCCCGATTCCATCATAACGCCAATCAGGGGTGGCTTTCAGTAATAAAAATTTTAACAGAATATATCTCTACAGGCCGCCGTGGGCGACCAGCTTGATCTCAAGATAGTCTTCGATGCCGTATTTCGAGCCTTCCTTGCCGATGCCTGAATGCTTCCAGCCCCCGAACGGCGCCTGGGGCGTGGCGATGGAGATGCTGTTGGCGCCGACCATGCCATATTCCAGCGCCTCGGAAACACGCCAGATGCGCGCCGTGTCGCGGGTGAAGAAATAAGCGGCAAGCCCGTACGACGTGTCGTTGGCCAGTTTGATGGCTTCCGCCTCGGTCTTGAACTTGAAGAGCGGCGCCAGCGGCCCGAACGTTTCTTCCCTGAAGCATTGCATCTGCGGCGTCGCGCCTTTCAGCACGGTCGGCTCGAAGAAGGTTTTGCCCTGCGCGTGGCGCTTGCCGCCGGTCGCGACTTTCGCGCCGTGTTTCACCGCATCCTTCAAATGCCGCTCGACCTTTTCAACGCCCTGCATATTGATCATCGGCCCCACGTCCACCCTGTCTTCGAGGCCGTTGCCGACTTTCATCTTTTTCACGGCGGCGGAGAATTTCGTCGCGAACTTGTCGTAGATGCCCGCCTGCACGAAGATGCGGTTGGCGCAAACGCAGGTCTGCCCCGCGTTGCGGAATTTCGACGCGATGGCCGCGGGCACGGCAAGGTCGAGATCGGCGTCGTCGAAAACGATGAACGGCGCGTTGCCGCCCAGCTCCAGCGACACTTTCTTGACCGTCGGCGCACACTGCGCCATCAGCATTTTTCCGACCGCCGTCGAGCCGGTAAAGCTCAATTTGCGAACATGCGCGTTCTCCGTCATTTCGGCGCCGATCGGCTGCGGATCGCCGGTGACGATATTGAACACGCCCTTCGGGATGCCCGCCCGCGCCGCGAGTTCCGCCAGCGCCAGCGCCGAAAACGGCGTCAGCTCGGACGGCTTGATCACCACCGTGCAGCCCGCGGCCAGCGCCGGCGCCGCCTTGCGGGTGATCATCGAGGACGGGAAATTCCACGGCGTGATCATCGCGCAGACGCCCACCGGCTGCTTGTAGGTCACCAG
>JAJXZC010000775.1 GCA_021780275.1 Pseudomonadota bacterium | reverse complement strand
GAATCGGTGATCCGATCTAAGTTATTGTTTGGTCGCAATTCCGGACGGAAAACCGTTTCACACTTTTCCTGGAATTGCTCTAGCCGGCGGGCGCGGGAACAAGAATGCGCATCGCCGCCCGCCCGGAAAGATCGCGCAAGGGAAGGAAAAGGTCGTGGGTAGCGGGATCGACGGCGACGGAGTGGGCGTTTTCGCCGACCAGCGCGTCTCCAAGCTTTTTCGGATGCGCAGGATCGACGGTATCGAAAGCCGACAGGACGCCGCTTTCGGAGGCCACATAAAGACGCGATCCTCCGTCATCGGCGAGAACGTCGGGATCGTGTCCCAGGGGCAAGCTGTCCATCACCTTTCCGCTCGCGAGGTCGACCACCAGCAACCGGTCGTTTTCATCGCACGCCACATAGCCGATGGCCGCCCCATGGGCGATGCGAAGCCCATGTGGATGCCTGGCGCCCGCCAGCGGATGACGCGCGACGATCTGGAGCGACTTGGGATCGACGGCCAAAAGCTCGTTGCGCGACTGCACCGGCACGTAGATTCTCTTGGTGACGGCGTCATATTGCACATTGCCGACTTCGCCCTTGGTGTCGATCCGCGCGATCGGCCTGTCGTCATCGGCGCCGAGCACGGTAAGGCCGCCGCCCAATTCGTCGGAGATGAAAATGCGCCTGTCATCGGGATCGAAGGCGATGCCGTCGGGAAATACGCCGGCCGGCACCCGCGCAACCTCCTTTAAGGTGGTGGCATCGAGGACGGCAACGGCGCCCGTCCCCTTCGATAGGCCGGCCATCCCGAGAGCGACGGCGAGCGAGGGGCCAACGCCCGCGCCCGGCACGCTGGCATAGACCTTGTTCAAAGCCGGCACCGCCAAGACCCCCGTCACTTTCGGAAAGCCGGGCAGCGTGGCAACCAGGCGCTCCTGCTTTACGTCGAAAACCAGCAGCTCGCCGGCCCCCATCTTGGAGACAAAGAGCCGGCCCGATCCGCCGTCGAGGCTCTCATAGTCGAAACGGCTGGTTCTGGGACCCAGCGGAATGTCGGCCACTTTCCGATAAAGGCCGCCAAATTCGGATTGAAGCGTCGACGCCAGGATGGCGGCAAGAACGAGAACAAGACTTCGCATGGTGTCATCGCCCGGTGGCAACCCGATCCCACTCTAGCTTGCTTTTGGAAATTGCGGGACACGGGGAATTGCACGGACACAGGCTTGACAGTCCCCACAAGATATTTCCATAATTCTAGAAATATAGAATCAATGGAGGAGCCTGTGAAGCGTCTTCACCTGCATGTCGCGGTCGAAAATCTGGAACGCTCGATCGACTTTTATTCGACCCTGTTCAAGGCCGGACCTAGCTTGGTCAAGCCCGATTACGCGAAATGGATGCTGGACGACCCCAAGGTGAATTTCGCGATTTCGGCGCGCGGACAGCAAGCGGGCCTCGATCATGTGGGGATCCAGGTCGAGAGCGAGGACGAGCTTGCCGAATTGGCCGGCTGGTTGAAGCAGGCGGGCGAAGCGACCCGCGACCAGGAAGCGGCCAATTGCTGCTATGCCAAGTCCCATAAAAGCTGGATCACCGATCCTTCCGGCCTTCGCTGGGAGAGTTTCTATACCTTCGGCGAAGCCACGACTTACGGCGAAGACGACGTGCCAAGCGAAGGCGATGAGGGGGACAAAAGCAAGACATCCTGCTGCGCGCCATCCGCCAAGGCGTGCTGCTGATGGCGGCCAGACTTTCCGCAGCCGGGCTTTCCAAGGCGGTGGAGGCGCTTTCCGCGCTCGCCCATGAAGGGCGGCTCCAGGCCTTCCGGCTGCTGGTGCGGACAGGCAAGCACGGATTGCCGGCCGGCGAAATCGCCAAGAAACTTTCGGTGCTTCCCAACACGCTGTCCGCCAATCTCACCGTGCTGGCCCATGCGGGCCTCGTCACTTCGCGCCGTGAAGGCCGTTCCATCATCTATGGCGCCGATTATGAGCGCATGAGCCAGCTCTTGGGCTTTCTGATGGAGGATTGCTGCAATGGCGACCGGGAGATCTGCGCGCCCCTGGCGGCGATCGCCGCCCGCGCCTGCTGCTGAAGGACGATCATGGACCGCAAATACAATATTCTTTTTCTTTGCACCGGGAACTCCGCGCGCTCCATCCTCGGCGAGGCGATCATGAACCGGGTGGGCAAGGAGCGTTTCGCCGCTTATTCGGCGGGCTCTCATCCCAAGGGGCAAGTCCATCCGGAAGCGCTTCGCCTCCTCAAGAAGCTCGACTATCCGGTCAACAGGCTGCGCTCCAAATCCTGGGACGAGTTCGCAAAACCCGACGCGCCCAAGCTCGACTTCGTGATCACGGTCTGCGATTCGGCGGCGAATGAAGTCTGCCCCGCATGGCCGGGCCAGCCCATGACCGCCCATTGGGGCATGCCAGATCCCGCCGCGGTCCAGGGCTCGGAGAGGGACATAGCGCTCGCCTTCGCCGACACCTATCGCATGCTCAACAACCGCATCGCCGCCTTCGCCAATCTCAAGACCGAAGGCCTGGACCGGTTGTCGCTGCAGAACCGGGTGCGCGAGATCGGCCGCTCGGCATGACGGCC
>JAJXZC010000345.1 GCA_021780275.1 Pseudomonadota bacterium | reverse complement strand
ATATCTCGCCACTCCAACTTAGTTTGTGGTAAGAATTGCCGCCATCGATGTTGGTTGGGGAGCCAGCATGCCCGATCAAACAGGTGCTAGAACGACGCCTTCGAGTTATTTTCAACTCGTCCTTCGCCGGTTTGGTGAAGACGCTGCGATGCGCTGCGCCTTACTTGAGGGCACTGGTCTTGAAGACAGCGGGGTTGATGACTTTCGCGCGCCGATCTCATTCGCCCAACAGCTGCGACAGATCGAGAACATGAACCGCCTGTTCGGTGAAGGCTGGGTGCTCGAGATGCCGGAGTTGTGGAGACCTTCGGCCCATGGTTCGCTTGGCGTGGCCGCGCTGACTGCGCCGACGGCGCGGCGAGCAATCGAGACTCTGGTTCAATTTGTGCATGCGCGCACGCCAAATCAGCGGCTCCGGCTCGCCGCCGAGCCGGGCGCAGCCGTTATCCGCCATTGGACGACGGTCGAGTTGACCGAGAATTTTGAGAGGTTTGTGCTCGAAATCGTCTTTCTGAGCCTTTCGTCGATGCTCGGCCTGATGATCCCCGCCTCGGCGCGGTGGGAGATTCGCTACGATTTCCCGTGGTCGGAGCCCGAGTATTCCGGGCGGCTGGCCGAGCGCCTCGCTGGAGAGATGCGCTGGAATGCGACGCAGAATGGGATGGCCATTCCCAATCGGCTGCTTTCGCTGCGTTCGCCCCTCGAGGATCCGGCGGCGCACAGGGCGGCGACAGAGAGGTTGGAACTGTCGCTGCGGGCGCAGATGTCTCCGGAGAACCTACGGGAACGTGTCGCAGGGCTTCTCGCGCACTCATACACGGGCCGGGTGCCGGCGCCCGTGGCCGCCCGGGAGCTTGGCGTTTCCCAGCGCACTCTTGTCCGAAGATTGGCGGAGTCGCAGACAGGCTATCGCGACCTCGTGGACCTCGAGTTGAAGACGCGCGCACGACGTCTGCTCGATACCGGCGTGCTGTCGCGATCCGAGGTCGACGATCGGCTCGGATTCGCCGATGCGACCGGCTTCAGCCGCGCCTGTCGGCGCTGGTTCCGAGAGCCGGAATAGCTTCAGGCCAAGCCGCGGGCCTCGAGCATCGGTTCGATGCGGGGATCTTCGCCGCAGAACTCGCGAAACATTTCCGCGTAGTCCCGCGTGCGCCCGCGCGCGAGGATCAAATCGCGGAAGCGCTTTCCATTAGCCCGTGTCATCCCGCCATTGGCTCGGCACCATGCAAACGCCTGGTCGGCCAGCATCTGGGTCCAGAGGTAAGCGTAATAGCCGGCCGCATAGCCGCCGCCGAAAATGTGCTGAAAATAGCTCGAGCGATATCGCGGCGGGATATTGGGGAAGTCGACGCCGGCCCGGGACAGAGCTTCGCCCTCGAAATCGAGCGCATCGGCGGGGATCACGCCGGCGGCAAGACAGTGCCATTGCAGGTCGAGCGCCGCAGCCGCGACCAGCTCGCCCATGTCGTAGCCTTGGTTGAAGTTGGAAGCGCGCGCCAGCTTGTCGGCGAGTTCGGCGGGCATCGGCGCGCCAGTCTTCCAGTGGCGGGCGTAACGGCCCAGAACGCTGGGCTCCCGCGCCCAATGCTCATGGAATTGGGATGGCAGCTCGACGAAATCGCGCGCAACATTGGTCCCAGAAAGTGAGGCGTAAGTCCCGTCGGCGAGCAGGCCATGCAAGGCGTGGCCGAACTCGTGGAACATGGTGATGACATCATCGAAGCTGAGCAGCGCGGGCTGCCCTGGCGGAGCCTTGGCGAAGTTCGTGACATTGTAGACGACCGGGCGGTCGCCGAATTGACGTGACTGCTCCACAAAATTGCCCATCCAGGCGCCGCCCAATTTACTGTCGCGCTGGAAATAATCGAAATAGATCAATCCTATGGGTTCTCCTGTTTCCTCGAAGACTTCAAACACAGTCACATCCGGGTGAAAAACAGGCAGGTCAGTTCGACGACGGAAAGCGAGGCCGTAGAGACGCTCGGCCATGAAAAACAGGCCGTCATGCAAGACAGACTCGAGTTCGAGGTGATCGCGGACGTCGGTTTCGTCGAGATCATATTGCGCCTTTCTCAGCGCCGACGCGTAGAACTCCCAGTCCCACGGCTGAAGGTCGAAAGCGTGTCCGCCCGTGCTCATGTGCGTTTCGATATCGGCCGCCTCGCGCGCAACGCGAGCGCGCACTGGCGTGGCCAGTTTGGCCAAAAATTCCGTCACGGATTCGGAGCTTTCGGCCATCTGGTCGGCGAGTGCGAATGAGGCGTAATCGGCGTGGCTGAGCAGAGCCGCCTTTTCCGCCCTGAGTGTCACGATCTCCAGCAGCACCGAGCGCGTATCGTTGTCGTCGCCTGCTTCCGTGCGTCCCCAGCCGCGCTCGAATAGTTCCCGCCGCAGCTCTCGATCCTCAAGGAAGGCCAGAGCCGGCTGTTGGGTCGTCTTCTGCAACACCAGGAGCCATTTGCCGGAAAGCCCGCGTGACCTGGCCGATTCGCCCGCGACGGCGATCTGCGATTCGCTCATCCCCGCCAGTCTCGCGGCATCGTCTATCACGAGCGCGGCCGACTTAGTCGCTGCGAGCAGCCTGTGT
>JAJXZC010000407.1 GCA_021780275.1 Pseudomonadota bacterium | reverse complement strand
GATCTGCCCCATCTTGATCCGCGCGCGTTCGATCGCGCCGACATCCACCAGCAGGAAATCGATCCGCATGCGATAAAACGACAGTGCGCCGTCATGCATGAGGCTCTGTCCGCACATTACGCAGGGCGTGATCTGCGAACGCGGGAGATCGTCTATTTTTCCGGTGTTGTTCAAGGGATGGTCTCCGGTTTCAGGTTTCGATCATGTCGCCGATCGCGCACAGCGCGGTCCGCGCCATCAGATACACCGCATCCATGGCGTGCCAGCGACTGTCGCCGCGCGCGCGCAAGGCGTGGTTGTTGCGATCGCTCAACCAGTCCTCAGCCCAGCGATAGATGTGCCTCAGATCGAGCACCGAGAATTCGCAGAGGGCGACGCCGAGCCAGGTCTGCGGAACATCATGGATATTCCGCGGAGTCATGGCGCCGGCGAGCGCTACCGGGTCGCGGCGCTCGAGGGCGCCGTGGATCTCGCGCCAGCTCATTTCCGAGCCTTCTTCTTTTTCGCAGAGGCCTTCGGCTTCGGAGGAGCCTTCTTCTTGGCGGATTTTTTGGGCGTCTCGGCGGCGGTCTTTCCCGGTGCGGCGTTTGCGAGGGCTTTTTTGCGGAGTTCCTTGATGTCGATGTCATGCGCCTTGCAGAGCATCACAAACGGGGTATCGGTGTCGTCGAGCGGAGATTGATCGTTCATAGCCTCGGCCGCGAGCAACGCAAGAAAGATCCCCATCGCCTCGCGCATGGGAGCGCTATCGAGGCGCTTCAGAAGGGTTTGCCCAGGGTGGCTCCCGGCCTTGATGGTGAATGCGGCGCAGATGGCACTTTCGGTGTCGTGCCCGATGAACTGTCGCAGCAACGATTGCGCCGCAATACGCACATCCTCGACCAGGAGGGATGCGCTCTTTGCGAATTTGGCGAACAACTCCTTGAGCGCGGCGTCGTCGGCGGCGTTCAAGATCTCGAGATCGGCGTGTCGCGCCGCGCTGGCAGCCTTCCATGCTTTGGACACGGGAGCGCCCACGTCCGGCGATCGGGAAGCGGTGCTTTTTTTCTTCGCCGGCGCCTCGGACTGCTTTTGGTCAAAGCAGGCCTGGTCGAGGCAGAACAGGCGCTCGCCGTAACCGCCGTCGATCGCCTTACGGTTGGGACATTTTTCGCAGGTGGCGATATCGAAACGCGGGGCATCCGAACCCATCTGGGTATCGAGACGGATGTGGTGTTGATTAAATTCGACCGACACCAGGCGCTGCAGCTCATCCGTAGACAGCTCATCGAGAAGGCGCTCCTCCGGACTCGATCCGGCGTAATCCGCGACGTGCTGACGGAGTGCCTCCAGGACATCCGGCGAGTCCTTGGCCGTGAGGATGTGCTTGCCGTGCGCCGCGGTGAGCGTCCCGGCGCGAATATGCGCCTGCGCCCAGTCCGGCAGTTCGCCCAGCCGCATCAGGTTGCTGCAGTAGGATCGCGACATCGTGATGCCGCGGCGTTCGAGAAGCTCCGGGAGATCCTTGACCTTGATCCCGTGTTTGTCGACGAGCTCGTTCAGAACGCGGGCCCAGTCGAGCGGAGAGAGCGGTTCGCGGTGATGATTGTCGGCGATCTGGTCGAGACGCCAGTCCGTGCCGCCTAGCGTCGCGAAGGGCGCGAGCAGGCACGGCACCACCGCCAGACCTGCAATCTTGGCGGCGCGCCAGCGGCGCTCGCCGTCCTTAATATTGAAATTGTCATCCACGATGATCGGCAGCTCGATGCCGCGTGCGGCGATATCGATCGCGAGCGCCTTGAGCGAGGTTTCGGGAATCTCGGCGCGGGGTTGGTCGGGATCGCGGCGCAGCTGCTCGATCGGAATCTGGACAATGCGTCCAGGTATCAGCAGGGATTCGAAGCGAATGATCGGATCGGGTGGGGCGGCTTCGGAAGCGTTGCTCATGGTGAACTCCTGTTGAGACTGCTGATTGAGGTGTGCCACACAAAAATGAGGTGCCCGAGAAGGGGCACGTCATCGTCGTGTTGCGCGCTGTCCAGCTCCAATCGCTCGAAGAGATGGATGTCGGCGCCGTGGCATATCTGACGATCGGGGACGTTGTGTACTGTATGGATATCAATTCCCTCTGTGAGCCATTCCTCATCGGCGATGTCACGCGGCCGGTATGCGTGAATGCACAGATGTATGACGTCGCCGTCGCGGCGGCGAATTTCGATTTCGAGACCACGCACCCGAACCTTTAACGAAGGTATGGAACGGCTCACAGACCCGCGGCCTCGCCGATCGTGACCCGCAGGTGGCTTGCTATTTCGCCCTGGCTGCAGCTGCGCTCGGGACTGTTGATAAAGTCGGAGAGCGCGTCGAGGAGCACATCGAGCTCCGCCTGCGTCTCGATAACCACGTCAACGGTAGTAAATCCTTGAACTGCCTTCACGGTGACTCCTCCTCTTTCGATCGATTGAGTGAAAACCGCTAATCCGCTTGTTCTTTCAGGAATGCAGGGACATTGAGCGCGCGATCTGCTGGAGGTCCCGGTACGCCGTGCCGATCGTCAAACTCGTGACACAGATCAATGAGCCTGGCGACGGTGAGATCGGCCACCACAAAT
>JAJXZC010000127.1 GCA_021780275.1 Pseudomonadota bacterium | reverse complement strand
GGACGGCGGCTGTGGGTGCTCGACATCACCAGCGATCTCGGCATTCCGAGTTTTGTGGCAGTGACGCACTGGATCCAGGACGGGAAGGAAAATATCGAATTCGGTTCCGGCTCGCATTTCGATGCGCGGATCGCCCTGTTGCGGACACTCACGGAACTCAATCAGTTCCTTTCACTCGGCTTGATGGGAGGCGGGACGGGTGAGAAATCGAGCCTCGACGGGATGACCCCCTTGCGTTTGGCGGACCATCCCTTTCTGACACCGAGCGATGCGCCGGCGATCCAGCCGGATTTCGATGTAAAATTTGGCCATCTTCCGACCAACGAGCAGGTGACCGCCTGCGTTCGCCTCGTCGCGCGTCACGGTTTCGATTTCCTTGTTCTCGATCAAACACGGCCTGACGTTGAGACCCCGGTCGTTCGGGTCATCGTTCCGGGATTGCGTCATTTCTATCGTCGTTTTGCACCGGGCCGCCTCTATGACGTTCCGGTAAAACTCGGATTGATCGACCGGCCGCTTGAGGAAAGCGAGCTCAATCCGATTCATCCTCATAATTGAGGGACAGGCTTGCGCGCGCTCCGGACACAGTCGGTCGGTCGAGTCGCCGCCCCGGCAATTTTCGTCAGGCTCGTCGATCGCGCCGCGATCGAAGCGCATGCGAGCGGCGAAATCGTCGCCAGGCTCGACCGCTATTCGTTCGGCGTCGGCGCGTTCGGCGCGGGCGTGGCCGATCGCCTGCCAGAGCTGCGCGCAGGCCTGCCGCTCGCCTCGATGGCATCCGACAAGGAGATTGAACTCCTGGTCCGCCGGTTGGCCGGATATGGTCTCGTGGAATACCGCCTGGCGCGCTCGCACCGTGCCGCGGACCTGGTCGTGATCGAGCCGCAGGTTTTCGATTATTGGCCGCGGACGCCGCAACTCGGCAACGCCGATAGACTTGTTCTGTCCCGATTCGCCTATATGCGAAGGCGCGACCACCTTATGGTGCTGGAATCGCCACGCGCCGGCGCAGTGTTCAAGATCTGCGATCCGAAGATCGCGACTCTTGTCGCCACACTCTCGTCCCCGCGGCCGGTCAAAGAGCTGCGACGGCAGGAGGGCTTCCCGGGGATCGTATTCTTGGCGCTGCTGGTGGATTGCCGGATCATCGTCGATGCGGATGCCGCCGGCCGAGGTGATACCGGCGAGGACGCTGACGCCCTCGCGGTTTGGGAGTTCCACGATCTGTTGTTCCATGCGCGCAGTACGCAAGGGCGCCACGCCAACGCCGTCGGGGCGCTCTATCCTCACTCCGGCGTCATCCCGCCGCTGCCGGCGGTGCGGCCGGCATGGCCGGGAAAGCCAATCGCCCTCGACACGGGTCTGCGTGGAGACGCTGCGCAGGCGGCAGGGATGGTCCCGGTTACAACGTCGCGGCAAAAACATCATTCGGTGCGCAGCTTCGATAACCGGCGCCCCATCACGCTTGCCGAGCTTTCCCGATTTCTCGACCTTGCCGCACGGGTCCTATCGAGGGTGGAGGCCGGCAATGGCGATGAGGCGACGACCGTCAGGCCGTATCCTTGCGCGGGCGCAAGCTACGAGCTCGAGCTCTATCTTGCCGTCAACATATGCGAAGGGTTAGCCCGCGGCTTTTATCACTACGACGCCGGCGCACATGCGCTGACTGCGATTGATGCGCCCGCAGACGCGTTCGACGCGCTGCTCACGGGGGCTGCACACGCCATGGGCGTCCGCGCCGCGCCTCAGATCCTGATCACCATCGCGGCACGATTCGGTCGCATTGCATGGAAGTACAGTTCGATCGCCTATGCGCTGATCCTCAAGGACGCCGGCGTGCTGACCCAAAAGCTATACACGACGGCAGCGGAACTGCGGCTTGGCGGATGCGCGATCGGGATCGCCAATATCGACCTCTTCGCAAAGATGACAGGGCTCGAATTCTACGTCGAAGGCCCGGTCGCCCAATTTGCTCTTGGCCGCGCCACTGGATCGGACGTGGACTGACAATCGCGTTGCGATTGTCGCGATTCTAAGTCTCGGATGGCTCCGTCGCCGGGACGAAATATCCAATAGGTTTGCGCTTCGGCCGGCTCAGCAGCCCGAATACGGCGCCTTGCGGATCCACGCAATGGACGATCAAAGCACCGCCCGGCACTTCGAGAGGCCCGTAAAGGATCTGACCGCCGCTTGCATTCACGCGTTTCGCGGCCTCCTGAATGTCGTCAACGTTGAAATAGTAAAGCCAGAACGGGAGAGGCATTGTCGGAGGCATATTGGACATGGCGCCGATCGTTTCCCCTTGGGCCGAGAACTGCTGATATGCGCCCGTCGGGCCGGCATCGGCGTCTTCTTTTTTCCAACCAAAAAGCGCGTGGTAGAAAACGAACGCCGTCTCCCAATTTGCAGCGAACAGCTCATGCCAGCCCACGCGTCCGAGAGTCCTCGGCTCGGGGAACGGCGCCTGACTGGCGTTGCGTCCCTTGACCAGAACAAATGTTGCCATTTGCGGATCGGCAACCACCGAAAAACGGCTGACATTGGCGATGGTGGCCGGCGGAACGCGTATCGTCCCACCAAGGCGTTTGATGC
>JAJXZC010000584.1 GCA_021780275.1 Pseudomonadota bacterium | reverse complement strand
CCGACGACCTGCTGAAGAGCGTCCCAAAACAGGTCGGCATGGACGTCGATCAGGCCGAGAAAGACGCCGAAGCGCCTTCCGTCATGAAGCAGCTTGAGCAGAACGAGGAACTGGCGCAGCAACTCGGCATCAGCGGCACGCCGTCGTTCGTGATCGGCAACAAGGTCGATGCGGGCATTCTTTCAGAAAACCAGATGGAGACGCAGATCGAGGAAGTGCGCGCGTCTAAAGCGGGCAAGCAATAACGCTTCGAAAGACAATCCTTGAAAAGCCGCCCCGTTTTTTCGAACGGGGCGGTTTTTTCATTCGGGAGCGGGAGTGTTCGGGTGTTATCCGGCGCGGTCAGTAAGAACGGAGCAGACTGCGCAATCTTCCTTGTATGCGCACGCGGTTGGGCGCGAGGCGGATCGGCTGATAGGCGTCGTTTTCCGGCATCAGCACGATGGAGCCGATTTCGCGGCGCAGGCGTTTGAGCGTGACTTCTTCCTCGTCGACCAGCGCGACGACGATTTCCCCGTCCGCGGCGCGGTCGCATTTTTCGATGACGACGATGTCGCCGTCCATGATGCCGGCCTTGATCATCGAGTCTCCCTCGACGGTCAGCGCGTAGCAGGGTTGCAGGCCGAGCATGCCCATGGGGATGCCGATCATCTCCTGTTCGTTGCGCAGGGCCTCGATCGGCGTGCCGGCGGCGATTTTGCCGTAGAGCGGGAGTTGCGCGACTTCCTCGACGTCGTGGTTTTTGACGTTGCGCGCGGATTGCGTTTTCGCGGCGGAGGCGCGACCCGCGGGACTGTTGCTGTTGGACGCGGCGGGCACGTTTTCCGGCAGTTTGCGGACTTCAAGCGCGCGGGCTTTATTCGGAAGCCGCGCCAGAAAGCCGCGCTCGACCAGCGCGTTGATCAGGCGGTGGATGCCGGATTTGGATTTGAGATCGAGCCCCGTCTTCATTTCCTCGAACGACGGCGAAAGGCCGGTGTTCTGTATGTAATCATTGATGAAAATGAGAAGGTCGCGTTGTTTTTGGGTCAGCATGGAGGCTTTTCCTTTCAAAATATTCTCTCTTTGTTCTAGTTTAGTTCCTCCTCTGTGTCAACAGGTTTTTATGCTGGTTTTTGGCTGCAAAATAAGAGAAAAAAGCATATGACCGAACCTGAAATCATTTTCAGCGTGGAAGGCGGCGCGGGCGTGATCACCCTCAGCCGTCCGAAAGCGCTCAACGCCCTGACCTTCGATATGGTCAGGCGCATGGACCGCCAGCTTGTCGACTGGGCGGGCGATTCCGCGATCAAGGTCGTGATGATCACCGGCGCGGGAGACCGCGCTTTTTGCTCCGGCGGCGATATCAAGAGCGTCGCCGAGATGGTAAAGAATGGCGCGGCGGCGCGCAAAGAGGCGGGAGAATTTTTCCGCCTCGAATACACGCTCAACCACCGCATCTTCACCTACCCCAAGCCTTATATTGCGCTGATCGACGGCATCGTGATGGGCGGCGGCAAGGGTGTTTCCGCGCACGGGTCGCACCGCATCGTCACGGAAAACACGGTGTTTGCGATGCCGGAAGCGACGATCGGGTTCTTCCCCGACGTCGGCGGCGGATATTTCCTGCCGCGTTGTCCCGGAGAAACGGGATTGTATCTCGGCCTCACCAGCCGCCGCGCGAACGCTTTCGACAGCCTTTACATCGGCTTCGCCACGCATTTCGTGCCGAGCGCGAAAATGGCGGACTTGCGCGCGGCGATCGCCGCGTCGCCGCACAGGCTCGAAGCGATCCTGAAGAGATTTTCGCAAGCGCCCACGCCCGTCTCCGGTCTCGTTCCGTACCGCGAAAAGATCGACAGCTGTTTTGGGCATGACAGCATCGCGGAAATTTTCGCCGCGCTGGAGCGCGATGCGTCGCCGTGGGCGCTGGGCACGCTCAAAACCATGACATCGCTGTCGCCCTTCAGCCTGAAAGTCACGCTGCAACAGATCCGCCGCGGCGCGAAGATGGATTTCGCGGACGTTATGGCTATGGAATACAGGCTTAGCCAGGCCTGCATCGACCGGCCTGATTTCTATGAAGGCGTGCGTGCCGCGCTGATCGACAAGGACAAAACGCCGCGCTGGAATCCGCCCACGGTTGACAAGGTGAAGGACGCCGACGTTGCCGCCTGTTTCCAGAGCCTCGGCGCGCAAGAGCTTGTATTATAAGTTCAGGTGTCTTACTATAATAAGAGAATAATAGCGGGAGACATAACGCGATGATGCCTTATTATGAATCAATCAATCTGATCGAGCGCCTGCACCGCCAGTTTCTGGACATCCTCAAGGTCGAGCTCGAGCGCGCCAACATCCTCGACATCAACAACGTGCAAAGCATGATCCTGCACAACATCGGCACGGACGAGCTGACGGTCGGCGAGCTGACCGTGCGCGGCTATTATCTCGGCTCCAACGTGTCCTACAACGTCAAGAAGATGGTCGAGAACGGATATCTGGTGCAGGAGCGTTCCATCCACGACAAGCGCTCGATCCGCGTGAAGCTGTCGGACAAAGGCCGCAAGCTCGACGACGCGCTCGCCAGCCTTTACAAGAAGCACGAGGAACGTCTCGC
>JAJXZC010000202.1:7665-10080 GCA_021780275.1 Pseudomonadota bacterium | reverse complement strand
TCAGCGACGCGCCGACGCCCGAGGCGGCAAAGGCCTTGTCCGCTCTGGCAGATCAGGTGCGCACCGATCTCGACATGCTCGACTATCCGGCCAAGCCCTGGGTCCGGCCGCGCTCCCATGATTCTGGCGCACATATATATGATGTCGTCATCATTGGCGGCGGGCAGAGCGGTCTTGCCGCCGCCTTCGGCCTGATGCGCGACAAGGTTGAGAACATCCTCGTCCTCGACGAAAACCCCGCCGGCTTCGAAGGGCCTTGGATCACCTATGCGCGCATGGTCACGCTGCGCACGCCGAAATATCTGACAGGCCCCGACCTTGGCATCCCGTCGCTGACCTTCCGTGCTTGGTGGACCGCTCAGTTCGGTGCGGAAGCCTGGGACAGCCTCGTCAAGATTCCCCGCGAGGAATGGATGCGCTATCTGCGCTGGTTCCGTCATGTGCTGGCGCTGCCCGTGCAGAATGAAACCCGCGTCACCTCGGTCGATCCCGCCGGTCCGCAGCTCTTCCGCCTGACCGTTTCCGGCTCCCGCGCTTCGGGCAGCGTCCTTGCTCGCAAGGTCGTCTTCGCCACCGGTATTCAGGGGGGCGGCGAATGGCATGTGCCGGACTTCATCGAAGGCAAGGTTTCGCCCGCGCGCTATGCCCACACCTCACAGATGATCGATTTCGAGGCGCTCAAGGGTAAGAAGATCGGCATTCTCGGTGGCGGCGCTTCCGCTTTCGACAATGCCCAATATGCGCTCGGTCTCGGCGTCGGCGAGGTACACGTGTTCCTGCGCCGCGAGAAGATGCCGCGCATCAACCCGATCCGCTACATGGAGAATGCGGGCTTCTTGCGCAATTTCGCGACGCTGGACGACGCGACGAAATATGCGGGCATCTCCTTCTTCCTCGGCCACAACCAGCCGCCGACCAACGACACATTCGGGCGTGCTGCCGCCTATCCGGGCTTTCGCCTGCATCTCGGCTCGCCATGGACGGAGGTTGAGGAAACGCCCGAAGGCGTCAAGGTGACGACGCCGAAGGACACCTTCCTCTTCGACTTCATCATCCTCAGCACAGGCCTTCTCACCGACGTAAAGCTCCGGCCGGAGCTGGCTAACCTCGCAGGCGACATTGCGAACTGGCGCGACGTCTACATGCCGCCCGATGGCAAGGCCAACGCGCTGATCGACGCCCATCCCTATCTCGGCCCCTCCTTCGAATTCACGCCGAAAAGCGATGAGGGCGCAGGGCGTATCTATGGCCTCTTTGCCTATAACTATTCCGCGCTGGCGAGCCTCGGCCTTTCGGCAGCGGCCCTTTCGGGAATGAAGTTCGCGCTGCCCCGCCTCGTCGCGGGCATCACGCGTCAGCTTTTCACCGACGACGCGGACAAGATCCTTGGCGACTATTTTGCCTACAACGAAGAAGAGTTCATCGGACAATGGCCGGAAAGCTGACCGTACACGCACTCGATACGGCCCGGGGCACTGGCGCCGCCGGTCTGAGGCTCACCTTGCGCAAGCTCGCGCCGGAGGCAACGAAGCCTGTCGACTTCACCCTCGATGAAAGCGGCCGCGCGACCTTGCTCGAAAGTGCGGCGCTCACCTCCGGCACCTATGAGATCGTCTTTCACGCCGCCGAATATCAGCGCGCGAATGGCCTCGAACTGCCAGAACCCCCATTCCTCGACAATATCCCCATCCATTTCGGCGTCGCGGATGCGACCTCGCATTATCACGTGCCTTTGATCCTGAGCCCCTATGGCTACTCGACCTATCGCGGAGGCTAGCATGATGACACCAGCGGCAATTCTCGACTCCTCGCTCGTCGGCAAGCGCATTCCTTTCACTCAGGCGCCCGTCATAGATTTTGGGCCCGCCGAAGGTGGCACGCGCGCAGGCAAGCTCGAAGTCGCGAAAAATCTGCGCGACGCCTGCATCAATGCCGGCTTCATGTATGTAAAGAACTCTGGCGTTTCCGCATCGCTCGTCGAAAACACCTTCGCCTGGGCGAAGCGTTTCCTCAATGAAACGACGCCGGAGCAGAAGCAGGCCGTTTCCATGGCCGTGCATGGGCATAATCGCGGCTACTTCACCATCGGCGAGGAAAATCTCGATCCCGCCTCGCAGGCCGCCGGCGATCTGAAGGAAGGCTACAATATCGGCCGCGAACTCGCGCTGGACGATCCCGACCGAAATACGCCGCTTTGCGGTACCAATGCATGGCCGGAAAACTTTCCCGGCTTCCGCGAGGCGATGCTCGCCTATTTCGATGCGATGAACGACCTTTCCCGGCGCATGATCCGCATCTTTGCGATCTCGCTCGACATGCCCGAAGACTACTTCGACAAAGACCCGAAACGCCCCGACTTCACGTATGCCGCGCGCGGCGGCTTCCTGTCGCCCGTCGATTTCCCCGCCCGCGAAC
>JAJXZC010000202.1:0-7655 GCA_021780275.1 Pseudomonadota bacterium | reverse complement strand
GCTCGCCACCATGCGCTTCCTACACTATCCGCCGCAAAAAGGCCTCATCACCGAAGAACAGCTCGGCTGCGGCGCGCACACGGATTTCGGCTGCTTCACATTTCTGGCGCAGGATGGGGTCGGCGGCCTGCAGGCGCGCAATGTCGCTGGCGAATGGATCGAAATTCCCTCGCGCACCGATTGTTTCGTGATGAACATCGGCGACATGTTCCAGCGCTGGACCAACGACCTCTATATCTCGACGCTTCACCGCGTCATCAATACGAGCGAGAAGGATCGCTATTCGCTGCCCTTCTTCTTCGATCCCAATGCCGACGCTCATGTCGAGGCGCTGCCGACCTGCGTTACCGCGGAGCGGCCTGCCCGCTACGCCCCCACGACCGGCCTCAAGCACATCATGGAGCGCCTCTCCGCCGGTTACGGATTCGACATCGTGAATGGCGGCGACAAGAAAGAGGATATGTGATGAGCCCTTCCATTTCCCTTTCGTTCGGTGCCGAAGAAGGCTTCGACGAGCCGATCGACGATGAAGAAGTCGTCGCCGAGGTGCGTGCCGTCTTCGATAGTTATGAAAAGGCGTTGATGGAGAACGACGTCGACGTGCTCGACGAACTCTTCTGGCAGGATCAGCGCACCATCCGATATGGCGCAGGCGAAAACCTTTATGGCTTTAAAGAAATCGCCGCCTTCCGCGCGGGACGCAACGCCGCGAAGATCGCGCGGAAACTTCTGCGCGTCGAGATTTCGACTTATGGCCGTAATTTCGCGACCGCAAATTGTGAGTATCAAAGGCTCGATGACGGAAAATGCGGGCGCCAGAGCCAGACCTGGCTTCGCCTGCCGGAAGGCTGGCGGGTGATATCCGCCCATGTCAGCTTTCTGCCCGAAGCAAAGCCCACGATCTGAGACTTCCCGGACCGCGAGATGCCCCTGACACAAGATGAGTATGATCGAGTTGACGAAAGATGGATTGGGCGCACGCGCCGTTGCCCGAAGCGACGCATTCGGCGTATCGCCTTATAGCGAGGACGCCCGTGGCCTCACGCGGCGCTTTCTGACGCCTGCCCATGCCGCCGCGCTGGAAAGTCTGACGCAGTGGATGACCGCAACCGGAATGACGGTTCACCTCGATCCCGTGGGCAATCTCGTCGGGCGATATGAAGGCGCAACGGCCGGCGCGCCCGCTCTGATGATCGGCTCGCATGTCGACACGGTGCGCGATGCAGGCTGCTATGACGGCACGCTTGGCGTGATGCTTGGCCTCTCCTGCGTCGAAGCCCTCGCCGCGGAAGGCCGCCGCCTACCATTCGCCGTCGAGGTCGTCGCCTTCGGAGATGAGGAGGGATCGCGCTTTTCTACCGGCATGATCTGCAGCCGCGCCACCTCCGGCCAGATAAACTATGGCGCGCAGTTTGCCGGGCTGAAGGATAGTGACGGCGTAAGCCTCGCCGACGCCATGGAAGCGTTCGGCCTCGACGCCGCGAAAATTCCGCTCGCCGCTCGCAAGCCCGAAGAGCTCATCGCCTATCTCGAGGCGCATATCGAGCAAGGCCCCGTCCTCGAAGCCGAAGATCAGGCTCTTGGTGTCGTCAGCGGCATCTCCGCACAATTGCGACTCCATGCCTCGTTCACCGGCAAGGCCGGCCATGCCGGGACGAACCCCATGGGGCTCAGGCATGATGCGCTTGCCGCAGCCGCCGAAGCGGTTCTCGCCGTCGAGGAGATCGCAAAGACCTGGGCGACGAAGGGCGTCGTCGGCACGGTGGGCTTCATAGAGGCAAAGCCCGGCGCGCCGAATGTCATCGCCGGTGCGGTCGAGATCACGCTCGATGTGCGCGCGATAGACCGCGCAATACGCGACGCCGCCGCGAAAGAGATGGAAACGCGCATCGCGGCCATCGCCGCCCGGCGCGGCATAGGCTTCGCGCTCCGTCAGACGCTGGATTTGCAGCCGCACCCGAGCGACCCGGCTCTCACCGCCATTCTCGAGTCTGTCCTCTCCGATATGGGCCTCCGCCCCCTGCGGCTAACCAGTGGGGCCGGCCACGACGCGGGCGCCCTTGCGGCCATCACGCCAATGGCCATGCTTTTCATTCGGTGTGCAGGTGGCATCAGCCACAATCCAGCGGAATCGGTAGATCCCGCCGATGCCGATCTTGCCGCCGAAGCCATGCTGAGATTTATCGATCGCCTTGAAGCGAGCTACAAGAAATGACCAACGATATTTTCGACGAAATCGATCCGCCGCAGCGCCTGCTCATGGGCCCCGGCCCCGTCAATGCGCATCCGCGTGTGCTGCGGGCCATGTCGGCGCAGCTCCTCGGTCAGTTCGATCCGGAATTCACGGCCTATATGAACGAGACGATGGCGCTTTATCGCCGCGTCTTCGAAACCGAAAATCGCTGGACCTTCCTCATCGATGGCACGTCGCGGGCAGGCATTGAAGCGGCGCTGATCTCGGTGCTCGAACCCGGCGACCGTGTCGTCATCCCGAATTTCGGCCGCTTCGGTCTTCTCCTCACCGAGATCGCACAGCGCTGCGGCGCGGAAGTCACCACGGTCGATGCCGATTGGGGCAGGATCGTTGAACTGGCCGCAATCGAGGAGGCAGTCGCCCGCGTGAAGCCGCGCCTCGTCGCCTGCGTCCATGGCGACACCTCCACCACCATGGCCCAGCCGCTCGATGGCATTAGCGATATCTGCCGCCGCCACGGAGCGCTCTTTTATGTCGATGCGACCGCTACGCTTGGCGGCATGTCGCTGCCGGTGGACAAGCTCGGCATCGACATCGTAACGACTGGCCTGCAAAAGTGCCTCGGCGGCCCGTCCGGCAGCGCGCCCATCACCATTTCCGATCGCGCGGCGGAGCGCATTTTCTCGCGCCGCCATGTCGAAAAAGGCATTGCGCCCACGGGCCTCGTCGCTGGCGGCGGCGCGCGCATCGCGTCCAACTATTTCGACCTCGCCATGATCATGGACTACTGGTCGGAAAAGCGCCTCAATCACCATACCGAGGCGACGACAATGCTATACGGCGCGCGCGAATGCGCCCGCATCGTTCTGCAGGAAGGACTTGAGGCGCGTTACGCACGCCACGCGCTTGCAAGCCGCGCCGTGGTCGCCGGTCTCGAGGCGATGGGTCTCACGCTTTTCGGTGACCTCTCCAACAAGATGAGCAACGTCACCGGCATCGAGATTCCGGACGGCATCGACGGCGAGCGTGTGCGCACGCACATGCGTCAGGATTTCGAGATCGAGATCGGCAGCTCCTTCGGTCCCTTGCAGGGTCGGATCTGGCGCATCGGCGCCATGGGCTACAATTGCCGCAAGCACAATGTCCTCATCACGCTGAATGCGCTCGAATGCGTGCTGCGTGGGCAGGGCTTCAATCTCCCCTCAGGCGCTGCCGCCGACGCGGCGCTCGCCGTCTACTCCGCATCCGAAACTCCCGCCTGAAAGGTCGCAGCATGACCTATCCCCGCGATCTCATCGGCTATGGCCAGACTCCGCCTCAGGCGCAATGGCCCGACGACGCGCGCATCGCCGTGCAATTCGTCATCAACTACGAAGAGGGTGCGGAAAATTGCATTCTCCATGGCGACGAGGCCTCCGAGGCGTTCTTGTCGGAGATGGTCGGTACGCCGTCTATTCCCGCCATGCGGCATATGTCGATGGAGAGCCTTTATGAATACGGTTCCCGCGCGGGTTTCTGGCGGCTTCATCGGCTCTTTACCGAACGCGGGCTTCCGGTCACCGTCTATGGCGTCGCCATGGCAATGGAGCGCAACCCCGCAACGGTCGAGGCCATGCTGACCGCCGGCTGGGAAATCGCGAGCCACGGGTTTCGCTGGATCAACTACCAGTTCATTCCCGAAGAGATCGAGCGCGAGCATATCGCCCGCGCGGTCGAACTTCACACCAAGGTCACAGGCTCACGCCCGCTCGGCTGGTATCAGGGGCGCACGAGCCCGAACACCGCGCGCCTCGTCGTCGAGGAAGGCGGCTTTGTCTATGACGCCGATTCCTACGCGGACGACCTCCCCTATTACGACGCGACGCATGGCAAGCCGCAATTGATCGTGCCTTACACGCTCGACACCAACGACATGCGCTTTGTCGCGCCGCAGGGCTTCAACTCGGGCGATCAGTTCTTCACTTACCTGAAGGACAATTTCGACATGCTCTATGCGGAAGGCGCGACGGCGCCGAAGATGATGTCGGTCGGCCTTCACTGCCGCGTCGTCGGAAAGCCGGCGCGCGCTGCGGCTCTCGCCCGTTTCCTCGATTACGTCATGTCGCATGACAAGGTCTGGGTGGCGAAGCGCATAGACATTGCGCGGCACTGGCTCGCCACCCACCCCTATCAGAGCTGAAAATCAGAAGCCGATGGCGTCGCCGTCGGAACGCGGGTCCGACGCCCCTTCGAAGCGCCCGTCGGGCGACAGCGTGACCGCGCCCGCATGGCCCATCATGTCGTTTCTGGACGCCACGAGTTCGACATCGTGCCCCGCGGCTTTCAACTGAGCGACGACGCCCGCATCGAGATCGCTTTCGATCTTGAGTGTGATCGACTGCGCGCCCCATGTGCGACCGAGCAACCAGCGCGGCGCGGCCACTGCCTCGCCGAGATCGCGTCCGAAAAGCACATGGCGCGAGAAGACTGCCGCCTGCGTCTGCGGCTGGCCCTCGCCGCCCATCGTGCCATAGACCATAAGCCGCCCATCATCGAGCCGCGCCATAGCGGGGTTGAGCGTATGGAAGGGCTTCTTGCCGGGCTTCAACGCGTTGATATGCTTTTCGTCGAGCGCAAAGCTGATGCCTCGGTTCTGGAACAACACGCCTGTCGACGACGAAACGATGCCCGCGCCGAATTCCCAATAGATCGACTGAATGTAGCTCGCCGAGCGGCCCTCCGCGTCGATCACGCCCATCCAGATCGTGTCGCCCTGCCTGGCGACATGCGGCCAGGGCGCCGCGCGGGCCATATCCACCTCGCCCGCCATGCGCTCGAGTTCCGCATCAGTGATGAGCGACGCAGGTTCGCAAGCCATATAGGCCGGATCGCAGACATTCGCGTCGCGCATGCGGAAGGCCTGCTTCGTCGACTCGATAAGGCCGTGAACATGATCGAAGCCTTCGCCTTGCTTGACGCCGAGCCGATCGAAAACACCGAGAATGGCGAGCGACGCAACGCCCTGCGTGGGTGGCGGCATGTTGTAGATTGTGCCGCATGAGAGCTTGGTGGAGAGGGGCGCAACAATCCGCGCGTTGAAGCCCGCGAGATCGCTCATCGATAGCGGCGATCCCGCCTTCTTCAGATCATCCGCCAGAACGGCACCGATTTCGCCCTCATAGAAATCGCGAAGCCCCACGCGGCCAAGCCTTTCCAGCGTATCGGCCATCGCGGACTGCCGAAGCCGCGCGCCATGCTGCGGCACCTGCCCATCGACGAGAAATGTGCTGACAAATCCTGGTACATCTTTCAGTTCGTCGAACTTTTCCCGCGTCAGCCGTTCCTGGCTTTCGCTCACGGCAACGCCGTCTCGCGCGAAAAATGCCGCTGGCTCAAGCAGCCGCGAGAGCGGCAGCTTGCCGCCCCACGCCTGCGCCACGCGATGCGCCAGATCCCACCCGGAAATGGCGCCGGGCACTGTGAGCGCCGCCAGTCCGCCACGTGGTGGTATCGTCTGCGTAACGCCGTGCTCCCGATAGAAGTCGAGCGTTGCTGCGGCTGCCGCAGGACCACATGCCTCGATACCAACCGGCGTCTCGCCCGGACGCGATAGAATCCAGAATCCATCGCCGCCCAGATGATTCATATGCGGGTAAACAGCGGCGATGGCGGCAGCAGCGGCAATCATCGCTTCCGCTGCATTGCCGCCTTCGGCAAGGACGTCGCGCGCAGCACTCGCCGCGAGATGGTGAGGCGCGACCGCCATTCCGCG
Source organism: Pseudomonadota bacterium (assembly GCA_021780275.1). The sequence goes on along the minus strand of JAJXZC010000202.1, from coordinate 1,710 downwards.
GTAGCTCATACGTGTTGCTGGCATTGGATTTTACGCTTTTGACAAACTGAAGGAGGAGGACTTGAACACGGCGCACCTGCGCGCCCCGGCTTGCATTCAATCTAGCAAGATACGGGCCTGTGCAACGACACCAAACCAACAAAGGGGCAGAGCCCCGCAAGCCGTTCGCTTGTTTCGCCGCGTCCAGCGCGCGACGCCACTTCATGCATAAAAACAAGGCTTCGCCTGAAGAAACATGCATAGCGAATGGGCTGCGTATGAACTCTAGCCATCCGACTGAACAGAAGCCGAGATCATCCGGCGCGATGACTTTTTATCACTGACCGCTCAATAAGCGCCAAATCGCTCTTGTGACTACTATGCACCTTTGCCTGAGCTCGCTTCGGGATAGACTGAACGCATATTCTTGGTCATGAGCTCAATATTGGAGCACGCATCATGATTACAAATCGCATTTACGAGTGGGCGCACAAGCGACCAGACAAGATCGCGCTCGTTTACAATGGCATCTCAATCAGCTACGGGGATTTTGCCCGAACCATTGAAACCACTCGCATCTTCCTCGCGCAGCAGGATTTGCCAGCGGGGCGCAATGCCGTCGTGCTGATGTCGGGCCTTGCCGATGCATGGGTCAATGTTCTCGCGCTTCGCGCACTCGGCCTCACAACTATATCGGTTCATTCAATAGCTCAATTAAATGATCTGCACTTCAAGGATGTCGCTTGCGTTGTGGCGGTCCAGGTGGAGGAAGCTGCGCATAATTTGAATCGCAACGCTCCAGGCGGTGCAAAGGCGATTGTTGTGCCCTCATCTATATATAAGGGTATGCATGATGCGGAGCTCCCGCGCCCACTCCTGCGGGCGCCACCTTACGGGGGACACGTCATCTACACGTCGGGCACCACGGGCACCTATAAAAAGGTCCTTTGGGACGGCGCAAATGAAGACAGCAGAATTGAACGGCTTAACAGATTCCGAAACTACGATGCCGAGACCGTGCATCACTCCCTCTGGTTTCCCCTCTGGACCGCAATTGGCCTTGATCGCTCCATTTGCGTTTGGCACGCGGGTGGAACGGCAATCATCGCACAGCGGGCGAATGCCATACGGGACTCCTTCAAGCAAAAGATCAGCAAGATATCCGTCACTCCAGGCATCCTGAAGCAGCTGATCGTGGACGACATGCTGCCGAAGCACCCGCAAAAAGATTGCGAGTTGATATGCTCGGGTGGCTTCCTGAGTTTCGCCACGGCCCAGAAGTTGGCGCGCGAGTCCTATCCACGCATTTCGATTCATTATGGTTCGACTGAATGCCAATCCATCGCCCAATCACATTTCAATTCGCCCGACGATCTTCTCTGGCTGACCGTCGCCAAAGACAGGACGGTCGAAATCGTCGATGAAGACGGGCATCAATGCGAGCCCGGTGCCGAAGGAGAACTGCGCGTCAAGGTGCTTGAGTCGGATATGAAATCCTATCTGGACGACGAAGACGCGACTTCACGCTTTTTCCGGGGCGGCTATTTCTATCCCGGTGACATTGCCATCCGGCGGGAGGATGGCCGCATTCGCATTCTCGGCCGCATCGCTGACGTGCTGAACATCCAAGGCTTCAAGGTCGCCTCGGCGCCTCTCGAGGAAAAAGTTCAGAAGATGCTGGACGTCGACGCCATATGTCTGTTCTCGGGCTTGAGCGCTTCCGGCAAGGAC
>JAJXZC010000305.1 GCA_021780275.1 Pseudomonadota bacterium | reverse complement strand
GGTCAAGCGCGACCGCGACATGCTGGGCGGCATCCTCGACCTCTCCGACCTCGAAGTCGTCGACATCATGGTTCATCGCAAGAACATGACCATGATCGACGCCTCGGAATCCAACGCCATAGTCATCGCCCAGGTTCTCGGCAGCCCGCACACGCGCATCCCGCTCTGGCTCGACGATCCGGAAAACATCGTCGGCGTGCTCCATGCGAAGGACCTGCTGCGCGCCTTGGCCAGCGTCGACTGGGACCCTGAGGCCGTTCGCATTCTCGACATCGCGACCAAGCCATGGTTCGTGCCTGACACGACGCCGCTCATAAACCAGCTCAATGCATTCCTGCGCGCCAAGGCGCATTTTGCCCTCGTCGTCGATGAATATGGCGGGTTGATGGGCCTCATCACGCTGGAGGACATCCTCGAGGAGATCGTCGGCGATATTTCCGACGAGCACGATATCGAGCGCACGCGCGTCAGGCTGCAGGAAGACGGCTCGGTGATCGTCACCGGCACGGTGCCGATCCGCGATCTCAACCGCAAGCTCGACTGGCACCTGCCCGACGACGAGGCGACGACCATTGCGGGCCTCGTCATACATGAGGCGCGCGCCATTCCCGAAGTGGGCCAGGCCTTCACCTTCTACGGCTTCAAGTTCGAAATTCTGCGCCGCCAGCGCAATCAACTCGCCGTGCTGCGGATCACGCCGGTCCGCGCCAGCCAGAACGCAGCGTCCTAGCGCGCCTCGTCGGGCGTCAACGTCTTGAGCGCAAGCGCGTGGATCGGATTGCCGATCTCTTCGCGGAGAGCCGCCGTCACGAGCCTGTGACGCTCGACGCGCGAACGGCCATTGAAAGCCGCCGAGACAATGGTCACATTGAAATGCGTCTCGCCGCCCGGCTGGTGTCCCGCATGCCCCTTGTGCCTTGCGGAATCGTCCACAATCTCCAACACCGACGGCTCGAAAGCCGTTTCCAGCTTCTGGCGGATCTTTTCAGCGACCGACACGCAACACCTCGTTAAACTCATCATCAGCGGCCGCCATGCTTCCTTGTTTTGCGGCCCGCGCCAACTCATAATTCAATCGTGAAACTGAACTCGACATATTTCGACAGCATCCGCATCGCGCCGCGCAAACAAAGCGGGCGTGAAGGCGGCCCTGCCGCGCGCGCCGACGTCAAGGGCAAGACGACGGTGCGGCGCTGCGAATGGGCCGGCTGCGGCGCCGTCGGCCTTCACCGGGCGCCCGGCAACACGGCGCGTCAGGGCGAGGAAGCGCGCAACCAGTATCGCTGGTTCTGCGCCGACCACATTCGCGAGTTCAACCAGAACTACGACTATTTCCAGGGCATGAGCGATGCCGACATTGCGGCATTCCAGCGCGATGCCCTGACCGGCCACCGGCCCACATGGGGCCTCGGCGTCAACGCTGCCCCCGGCTATGCGCGGGGCGCGGGGCCGCATCTCCACCGCGGCGCTCCGTTTCACGATGCCTTCGGCTTCTTCGGCGGGGAGATTCCCGGGGCCAAGCGGGCAGAGCCGAAGCCGGGCCGCCGCAAGCCCCGGACCCTGGAGCGGCAGGCCCTGGAAACTCTCGGGCTTGACGAGGCGGCAACCTTGAACGAGATCAAGTCCCGGTATAAGGAACTTGTTAAAAAGCACCATCCGGACGCAAATGGCGGCGACAGATCCGCCGAAGAGCGTCTGCGCAAGGTAATCCAGGCCTATGATTACCTCCGAAAGAGCGGCTTCTGCTGAAACGAAGCGGTTTTGACGGCAAGAGGGCAAGTTTGATGCCCCCCGGCCTTGCGCGGGGCTGCATAATGAGTGGAGCAGGCGTTCGGCACTTCATCGATTTCGTTAGTTGCTTGAGTACTGGGCCGCGCCGGCCGCATACAGGATTTGGGAAGCAGAGAAGATGAGCGTAGAAGTCACAGGCAGCATGTCCCAGAACGGCCCGGACAAGACCGTTTCCGTCCGAGACGTTTTCAAGATCGACATTGATCTGCAGGTCCCCGCGTTTTCGCAGTCGAATGAATATGTGCCGGACCTCGATCCGGACTATCTCTTCGACCGCGACACCACGCTCGCCATCCTCGCGGGCTTTGCCTACAACCGCCGCGTGATGGTTCAGGGCTACCACGGCACGGGCAAGTCGACCCATATCGAGCAGGTCGCCGCCCGCCTCAACTGGCCCTGCATCCGCATCAACCTCGACAGCCATATCAGCCGCATCGACCTCGTCGGCAAGGACGCGATCGTTCTGCGCGACGGCAAGCAGGTGACGGAATTCCGCGAAGGCATCCTGCCCTGGGCGCTGCAGCACCCCGTCGCTCTGGTGTTCGACGAATATGATGCCGGCCGCCCGGACGTGATGTTCGTCATCCAGCGCGTGCTCGAAGTCGCGGGCAAGCTGACGCTGCTCGACCAGAACCGCGTCATCCGCCCGCATCCGGCCTTCCGCCTCTTCTCAACCGCAAACACCGTCGGCCTCGGCGACACCTCGGGCCTCTATCACGGCACGCAGCAGATCAACCAGGGCCAGATGGACCGCTGGAACATCGTGACGACGCTGAACTATCTGCCGCATGACGCCGAAGTCGCC
>JAJXZC010000839.1 GCA_021780275.1 Pseudomonadota bacterium | reverse complement strand
GCCCTTGTCATCGCGAGCGCCGAACAGCCATTTGCCGGAGAAATCGAGACGGAATCACATTCACGCCAACGGCGTAGCGCGTTGAAACTGCTTTCCGAAATTGGGTAGGGGAGGACGCAAAGAATTGCGCGGTCATGTCCTCGACCACAAGAAAACGCCGCTGAAGAACTGTTTCGCGTCGGCCAACTACGTCGTTGGTGCTTTCTGCGCGCTTGCGTCGCGACGAACCGGCGGGAGCGCCTGAGCTTTCATAATAATCCTATCGGCGACAACAGACAGGTTCAGTGGCAAATAGCATCGCGCGGGGATTTCCGAGAGAAGGTAGATGCGGACCGCATCGAGCGGAGACATCAGGCGCGGAGGACCAAACTCAATTATGCGACCAGACGAATAACGGATATTCAGATCAAGATATGCGCCTTTGATGTCGAGGCCGTCACCGTTGGCTGACGAAAGGCGAGCGGATGGAGGGAATGGTCTTTTGGCGTCTAAATAGGCTTGCCGGTAAATTGGCCGGAGCTCATTGCGGAAGCGACGAAGTCCCGCCGTCACCTCATCGGGCAATATGCCATAGACCCGCAGCAACAAGGCGACAGTTAGCTCCATGAGCTCTTCGAAATCATAGGTGACACGGCGATGGCCTTCCTCTTGCCCTTTTCCTTTCTCGAAGGGAATGCCGAGTTTGCGCAGCGATTTGATGTAATAATTGAATGTCGACGTGGCGACACCCTCACGCAAGCCCAACTCGCCCATAAGCCAGATCGTTTGTCCGTGCGTCAATGCGATGTCGGGAATGGCGTCAGGCGCCGAGTCTTGTCGTAGCCTATTCTCGTCGTTGGACATTGCGGCCTCGTGCGATGATCCTTCATCGCTAAGAAGATGTCGTGGACGGCCTGGCGCTATGTCGTCTGGCCGGCCAGGAAATGATGTGGCCGTTCACGACGAGGCCGTCGAGCAAGGCGATCGCCGCCTGGACGACTTTCGTCTCGTCGAAAAATTCTATGACAAGGGGCAAGTCGACACTCAGCCGCAGGATGTCGTCCGCGCGGACCTCGCCGCTCGCGCCGAAACCTGCTATCCCTCGAAATACGGTGACGCCTTGCACGGCATGCCGTTCTTGCAACAGCGTCAGGATCTCGTCCATCAGCCGCTTGCGTTTGCCATGGTCCGCCTCGCTGAGATAGATCCGGACCATCAGGATGTCGTCGCTCATCCCATCCTCTCTTTACAGGTTCCTGGCGATATAGGCGCCTCCAAGCGCGGCGAGGAAGCCAAGGCCGACGGACAGGAACACATAGAGCGCCGCCTTGAGGGGCTCGCCGCGTTCAACGAGCAGCAAGGTCTCCATTTCAAATGTCGAGAATGTCGTGTAGCCGCCGATGAAGCCGGTCAGGATTCCGGTGCGAAGCGCAGGAGAGAAGGTCAGGCGCTCCAGAGTCTCGATGAACAGGAAACCCATGATGAAGCTTCCCATAATATTGATGCTCATCGTGGCGAAGGGAAAATCGCGTCCGTATACGGCCTGAACCAGGTTGGTTTGCGCGAAGCGCGCCAAACATCCCAGCACCCCGAAAAAGGCTATGGCGACATAAGTCCACATTATATTGCTTCGGCTCCATTGATCAGAACAGGGTCAGCCCGAGGACGAGCACGAGAAGAATGCCGATCAGACTCAGATAGAAGTTCAGATGGCCGGATTGCAGCAGCCGGAGCTTACCGGCGACATATTGGGTCACCCGAACGGCGGGCTGGAAAAGCAGCGGCCCGAAGATCGGCGCCACATCGTGCTCGAAGACCAGCTTCGTGACGAAATAGCCGCCGGCGTCGGCGTCGCGCTCGGTGACGACGGTCGGGCGATAGACGAAGCTGTAGAAGGTTCGCATCGCGTTGGAAAAGGATAGCGCCGTCGTCGAGGCCTGAGCCGGATCGGGGGACAGGCCGCCATACCAGACAGGCGTGCGACGCACGGCGTAGCGTCGCGTCGCAAGGATCAGGATGGTCGGCAATGACGCGAGCAGCGGCATGACGACGATCAGCAGGCTTGGCGAAATGAACGCGAATTTCGCAGTTAGCGGGACAAGCAGCAGGCCGTCGTGCATCCGCGAGGCCACGGGCTCGCCGAATTGCGCCGCCGAGCCGCCGTCGAGAGCACTGAGCCAGAACGGCATGCCCGCGCCGAGCGCGAGGACGGCCAGTCCCAACAGGCCGACCACGGCGGAATAGAGGGGCGCGATTGGCGCGGGCCGCCGCGCGTCGCGCGACAGCGCGCCGAGACCCAAAGCCTTTGCGAATGTGGCGAAGGCGACCGCCGCGGTGAGCGCAAGGCCCGCGCCGGACAGGGCGAGAGCGAGGCGTCCGCTCAATTCGGGAAGATGGAAGCCCTGGAAAACGGTCTGGAAAACGAACCATTCGCTGACGAAACCGGCCGTCGGCGGCATGGCCGCCAGGCTCATGGCGGCGAAGAGTGCGCCGACGCCGAACACCCAGTTATTTCCCGCTCCACAATAGGCGATATGATAGCCGCCGCTCGCTCTCCGCAATCCATCGGCAGCGAGGAACAGGGCGCCTTTGGCGAGCGCATGGCCGGCGAGATGCAG
>JAJXZC010000533.1 GCA_021780275.1 Pseudomonadota bacterium | reverse complement strand
ATTGAAAGGAAGATATCGCGACGCATGCCGTAAGGCGTGCCCGCCTGCGGAGAGATTTCCGCATGCCCGTCCGTATCCTTGCGGCCCTTATATTCCGCCGCCGGAAAGAGCGTCACGATATGTGCGGCAATCGTCACATTGACGACAGCGATATGCCGCGTCGGATCGAAAGCCATCCCGCCCCAGTTCGCCCCGCCACCCGTGAAGGGATAGAGCACGGTGCCCTGCAGCGACGGCGGCGTGAAAAGCCCCTCGCTGCGATAGCCCTTGAGATTCGCCGCACAGGCCTTCTTGTCGAAATAGATCATGCCCCAGGCCGCATCCTTCTCGAGCTTCTGCGGCACCAGCGCTGGCGGCTTCACGGGGAACGGCTGCGTCGGCGAAAGAAACTCGCCCGCCACGCCGCCCTGCGGCACCGGCCGTTCCTCGACACCGAAGAAAGGTTTCCCCGTATCGCGCTCCAGCACGAACATGAAACCCGTCTTCGTCACCTGAATGACGACATCGACCGGCTCGCCGTCGCGCATCAGCGTCGCCAGCGTCGGCTGCGCCGGTAAATCGTAGTCCCAGACATCGTGATGCACTGTCTGAAAAGACCAGACAACGTCACCCGTCGCCGCGTTCAGCGCCACGACGGAATCCGCATAGCGATTATCCCCTTTGCGCAACCCGCCGAAGAAATCAGGGCTCGGGCTCGTCGTCGGCAGGATCACCAGCCCACGCTTCTCGTCCACCGAGAAAGGCGCCCAGACATTCGCCTGCCCCACTTTCGCCGCCCCGTCCGGCCAGTCTTCGGGATGATCCTTCGCACCCCGCGCCACAGGATCGAAATGCCAGAGCGCCTTGCCGGTCCGCACATCGAAAGCGCGCACCGTCCCCTTCGGCGCGTCGGCCCGCGCGTTGTCGCTGATCGACGACCCGATGATGACGACATCCCCGGTCACCACCGGCGGCGAAGTCATGCTGAATTCACCCGGCCAGATGAGCGACCGGTCCGCGCCAACGTCAAGCTCACCCGGACGTGCCGCATCGGACCCGAAGCCCGCACAGGGCTTCCCCGTCTTCGCATCGAGCGCAATCAACCGGCTGTCGACCGTGCCGAGGAATATCCGCGTCGCGCAGGCCTCGCCTTCCGTTGCCTTCGCGTCCTTCCAATAGGCAACGCCCCGGCAAACATATTGGTTCGCGGGCCTGAGGTCCGTCGCCACCTTCGGATCATAGGTCCAGCGCGTCGCCCCCGTCTCCGGATCGAGCGCCATCACCACATTAAAAGGCGTACACAGAACAAGTGACCCGCCCACGAGGATCGGCGTCCCCTCGAAGGCATATCGCTTCAACGTCTCCGCCGGCTTGCCCTTAAGCGCGCCTGTTGACATCTGCCAGGCAACTTCCAGCGAGCCGACATTCTCCGGTGTGATCTCATCCGCCGCCACAAAGCGCTGCCCGCCCGCATCGCCGCCGTAGTGGTCCCAGCTTGCACCCGTCGCCTCGCCGGCTTGCACCTGCCCCGAAACCAGAACAGGGGCCAGACCACCCGCCAGCAATGCCACCACCCAGATCCACGTCCTGCTCATGAAACCGCTCCTGAAAAGCCTGCGAATCCCTTTCGGAACCGCCATTTTCCTATAATTTTTCATTGAATGAATGAATCATTCATTTATAATAAATCACCAAACAGTTGAGAGAGTCAAATCCACCATGTCAGAAGCCCTTGCCCGCCCCCGCAAGCGACATCAGAAATCGGTCGCCCGCCTCGCCGAAATGGCAGACGCCGCCGCACTGTGTTTTTCCGAAGCAGGCTTTCGTCGCACGCAGGTTGCCGACATCGCGCGGCGCATGGGGGTCTCGGCAGGAACCATCTACCTCTATGCCGACAGCAAGGAGGCCCTCCTCCACCTCGCCTTCATGCATCTCACAGGCGAAGACCTGACCGCCCTGCAAACGCCTTTCGCCGATCCCGGTATCGAAGCGACTGCAAGCCTCATCACGCGCAAGATGAAGGAAAGCGCCTTCTGGCCAGAGCTCACCACCGCGCTTGAGACTGGCGCTGCCCCCACACGCGATCTCCTCGAAATCATCGGCGCCGCGCTTTACGACAGGCTCGCCGAACAATGCCGCATGATCTGGCTGCTCGACGGCTGCAACCTCGATATTCCAGAGCTCAACATCGTCTATCGCAGCAAGATCCGCGGCGCTTACATGGCCGACCTCGCCACCTTGATGGATCGCCTGCCCAACACCAACTGGACCGCGCCGCAGAAGCTCATCGCCATCCGTGGCGCTATCGAAATCATCGCCTGGGCCGCCATGCATCGCCGCCGCGAACAGGAACTTCCCGATGAATTCAAGGCAAGCGAAGAAGAAACGCGCACCGCCGCTGCACGCAGCTTCGCGTCAGCGCTTCTCGGCATGGCCGACAAGATCTGAAATTGAAAGGCCTGCCTAGCGCACCTTCAGCCAGCTGAAAGCCCGTACCAGTTCCGGCACCGCATGATGTGTGTAGCAACGCCCATGCGCCACGACGATGCGTTCAGGCCGCCAGCTGATCATCACCTCCACCGCGTGCTTCATCTCTGCGTGATGCTTGCGAAAGGTGACG
>JAJXZC010000230.1 GCA_021780275.1 Pseudomonadota bacterium | reverse complement strand
CGCTCCGGGTCGCGCGCCTTCTTCCGCGACCAGCGCGCCGCCAAGGTCGGCGACATCCTGACGGTGCTCATCAACATCGCCGACAGCGCCAAGGTCGACAACTCGACCCAGCGCACGCGCGCCAATTCCGAGAACGCGGCCGCGCCGAACCTGCTTGGCTTTGAATCGAAACTGCAGAATGTGCTGCCCAAGACCGTCGATCCCTCGAGCCTCGTCGATGCGACAAGCAAGAGCTCCAGCGCAGGCTCCGGCACGGTCGACCGCAAGGAAAATGTCGAGCTGACGGTTGCCGCCGTCGTGACGCAGGTGCTGCCCAACGGCAATCTCGTGATCGAGGGACGCCAGGAAGTGCGGGTCAATTACGAGGTACGCGAACTTCTGATCAGCGGCATCGTGCGGCCGGAAGACATTTCGAACACCAACACGATCCAGCACACGCAGATCGCCGAGGCGCGCATCTCTTATGGCGGTCGCGGCCAGATCACCGATGTGCAGCAGCCGCGCTACGGACAGCAGCTTTTCGACGTCATCATGCCGTTCTGATCGTTCCGCCTGGATGAGGGCGTTCCAGGCCAGGCTGTATGGCCTGGAAAGCAAAACGCGGCCCCCATGGGAGCCGCGTTTTCGCTTTTCCGGTTTCGAACTCCGGAACATCAATCGTCGCGATAGACCTTCTCGCGGCGCTCATGGCGTTCCTGCGCCTCGATCGACAAGGTCGCGATCGGACGCGCATCGAGCCGCTTCAGGCTGATCGGCTCGCCCGTTTCCTCGCAATAGCCATAGGTCCCCTCTTCGATCCGGCGGAGCGCCGCATCGATTTTCGCGATCAGCTTGCGCTGGCGATCGCGAGTTCTGAGTTCGAGGGAACGCTCGGTTTCGGTTGAGGCACGATCGGCGATATCGGGGTGCTGGACCGTTTCTTCCTGCAGATGCTGCAGCGTTTCGCGATTTTCGTGGAGGATGTCGTCCTTCCACTTTTCCAGCTTGCGGCGGAAATACTCCCGCTGCCGCTTGTTCATGAACGGCTCGTCCTCGGACGGCGCGTAACCTTTGGGTAAGCGGACTACCATTCGCGGTGATCTCTCCTGACGCACACGCAGAAAACGCGGCGGAGTATAGGGAGAGGGATTTCGATTCTCAACAGCTAAGGCACAAGGCCCCCGCTGTCGTTAACCGTATGAAATTTATATGAATTTTGCCCCGGGAAACCCATCCGCCGGCTGCAGGGCGGATACCTCAGTCGCTGGTATAGGTGCCGAACTTAGCAAGTTCGACCCGGGCGCGAAGCTCGATATGGCCGAGAATATCGGCCAATCCGGGGTCGCGAACGTCGACCCGCCCGTCTTCGACCGCGCGCAGCAGGCGCTGAAGCTTGGACCGCGGAAGCCGACCCGCCAGCAAGGCGACCTTGATGTCATCGAGGATGTCGAGCAGGTGTTCGCCACGTGCGATCGCGCGGCGAGGCGCCCCGAGGGCATCGTCCGCGCCGCCCGCCTCCTGGAGCGCGAGCAGAGCATCGACCGCGGTCAGCGAAGCGGGACCTGAAAGCGCAGCCGCTCCGCGCCCCTCCTCGACACCGCCGACGGAAAAGCCCGAGCCGCCGCTCGACGCCGCCGGGCGCTTGCCCGCGGTCGATCCGAGTTGTCGCGTGTTTCCGATCTTCATGCCCAGCTCCTCGAGCTTTCGCTCCGGCCAGCTTCCTTGAGCCGGCGCTCGGGAATGTCTGCCCGTCCGCCAAGATGGGCCCGTTACCCTTAATGCCGCGTTAAGCATGGAATGGCGGCGGCAAAAACTGCCGGGCCGGCGGAAGGAGGTGCACCCCGAACGCTCCCCCGGTTTGCCGGGTGGCGGCGGATCGAATTCAATCTCTCTTGTTTTTCAATGAGTTGACGGGAAAGGCCTCATGGCACGGCTTTCGCTTACCCGAAGGCGTAACTGAAGGTGTCAGACGGTCAATCCATGTTCAGGCTTATCGCGCCCTACCTCCGTTCAACCGCGAAACTCATCGCCGTGGTCTGCGCCCTGGCGTTCGTCGTTCCGGCGACGGCGCAAGCCGCGTCGCGGATCAAGGACATCGTCGACGTCGAGGGCATCCGCGACAACCTGCTTGTCGGGTATGGCCTCGTGGTCGGCCTCAATGGCACCGGCGACACGCTTCGCAATGCGCCGTTCACCCAGCAGAGCCTCACGGCCATGCTGGAGCGGCTCGGTGTCAACACGCGCGGCAGCCAGCTCAAGACCGCCAACGTCGCCGCCGTCATGGTCACAGCCAATCTGCCGCCCTTCTCACCGCAAGGCTCGCGCATCGACGTGACGGTGAGCGCTCTGGGCGACGCGACCAATCTCCAGGGCGGCGTGTTGCTGGTGACGCCGCTGATGGGCGCCGACGGCCAGGTCTATTCGGTCGCGCAGGGCTCCGTTGCAACGGGCGGCTTTTCCGCAAAGGGCGAGGCCGCGTCTGTCGTACGCGGGGTGCCGACCAACGGCCGTATCGCCAATGGCGCGATCGTCGAACGCGAAATCGATTTCAAACTGGCCGACCTCAAGACGCTGCGCCTGTCGCTGCGCAATCCGGATCTGACGACGGCCGAGCGCGTCGC
>JAJXZC010000098.1 GCA_021780275.1 Pseudomonadota bacterium | reverse complement strand
TAGGAAGAGCGCGCGAAAAGACATTTGGCGATGCGAATTTTTTTGAACTTTCAACTTCACTTTGAAGTGTAGTCCCGCGGCCAAATTTCACCGGGAATTGACTGGCGCGGAGACCGGCTTGTTTTAGATTCATCATTGGAAACATTGGCCTAGGCCCATGCAGAATTTCAATTTTTTCCGTCGAGGATGTCTGTGCGCGGCCTTGCTGGCCGGCTCGGCGAATGCCGCGTCTGCGACGCCCGGCGACATCCAAGGCGTGGTCGAACTGTTCACCTCGCAGGGCTGCTCGAAGTGCCCGCCCGCTGATCGCCTGCTCACCGCAATGGCCGGCAAGCCGGACACTGTGACGCTGACGTTTGCCATCAATTATTGGGATTATATCGGCTGGAAGGATACGCTTGCCGCCCCCGAATTCACCGCCCGGCAGAAAGCTTATGCGTCGGGGCGCGGCGACCTGCACGTCTATACGCCGGAGGCGATCGTCGACGGCGAATTCGACACCATCGGCAGCGATAAACCGGCGATCGACAGAGCCATGGCGGAGGGCAGAAGCGGCGGCCTCGCGCTGAGCGTGCCGGTCCATTTGAGCGAAGGCAACGGCGTTCTGCAAATCGACATCGGCAGCGGTGCCGGGCCTGCCGGAATCTATGTCCTGCGCGTCGCCAAATCGCGCACCGTGCTCATTTCGCGCGGTGAAAATTCCGGCCATAGGGCCACCTATACCAATGTGGTTCGCGCCATTCACAAAGTCGGCGATTGGAACGGGGCGCCGATGCACCTGAAGCTGGTCGAATTGCGCGGCGACGACGAAGGCTATGTCGTCCTGCTCCAGCGCGGCTCTCTGGATCGCCCGGGCATCATTCTCGCCGCGGCCAAAAGCGTGGGGCTCTGACCGCAGGCCGTCGCGGCGCGGCAAAGCCGGAATTTTGCCCTGATCCGACCGTTTCATGCGCCGCGGTACGATCGGCTCTCGCCGCCCCGCCTTGAAACAGGATATGTTGCCGGACATGATTCGTAGGACCCGCCTGGCTTTGACGGCCGTGCTTCTTTTGGCGTGCGGTTTTGCCGCCGTCCCGGCCGTCGCCCAAGACGCCGCTGGAGACGCCGCCAGAGACGACCAAGGGCTGACGTCAAAACCCTTTCTTGTCGCCGCCGCCGACGATTCGACCGGGTCGCTGCGCCATCATGCGAAAGCCAAGGCGAGCCGAAAGGCCGGCAAGAAAGCCAAGAAGGCCAAGCCAGGCGAAGACCAGGGCGATAGCGGCAAACCGGTCCAGGTCGGCAGCTTCGGCGATTGGGGCGCCTTCGTCGCTCAGGCCGGCGATTCCAAGACCTGCTACGTGCTTGCCCAGCCGAAGACCCGTGAACCCGCCAAACTCAAGCGCGACCCCGCCTATGTGTTCATCTCCAACCGGCCGGGCGAGCACATCCACAATGAGATTTCAATCACCATGGGCTTTCCGATGAAGGACGACGGCGAGGCTGAGGCCGATGTCGGCAGCACCACCTTCGACCTCGTCTCCAAGGGCCGGAATGCCTGGATCAAAAATCCCGCCGAGGAAGGCCATTTCGTCGCCGCGCTCCGACGCAATGCCAAACTCGTCGTCAAGGCTGCCTCGACCCGAGGCAAGATGACGACCGATACCTATTCCCTCACCGGCCTGCGGCAGGCCCTCGACAAGGCGGCGCACGAATGCCGCTGACACTTGAGCGGGATGCGAAAAAGTGTCCGCGGTTTTTCGCAAAAATCCCGCTCTAAACTCTTAGAATCGATCACGTTTATGCTTTCGGATCGATTCGATCCGAAAGCATCGTGATCTTGCGGCTTGAAAGCGCAAGCCGGTCCGCCTCCCCCATTCGGCTGCCTTGTTCGAGGCCTTCCGCTGGCGCATAATCAGCGCGGGACGTTAGTCCGGCCGAACCGGAAAATTGCGCCAAACCGATTGCCAAAGCGAAGTGACGGCGCGGCCCGCTTGGCGCATGTTCCGGAAAAGCCGCAGGCTTTTCCGATAGGACCATGCACCATTAAGACGTTGGCGGCCGCCACATAAAAAGTCACTGGGAGGAAGTATGTCTGAGTCTCATGTCTATCCGGTGAGCGCGGAATGGGCTCGCCGCGCCTACATCGACGCGGCCAAATACAAAGAGCTTTACCAACGCTCCATCACCGATCCCGACGGCTTCTGGGGCGATGCGGCCCGCCGCCGCCTCGACTGGATCAAACCCTTCAGCAGGGTGAAGAACACCGCGTTCGGCCCGGGCGAAGTTTTCATCAAATGGTTCGAGGACGGCGTCACCAACGTCGCCCTCAATTGCATCGACCGGCATCTCGAAAAGCGCGGCGACCAGGTCGCCATTATCTGGGAGGGTGACGATCCCGCCCGCTCGCAGCACATCACCTACCGGCAATTGCACGAGCGCGTCTGCCGTTTCGCCAATGTCTTGAAGGCGCATGGCGTCCAGAAGGGCGACACGGTCACGATCTATCTGCCGATGATCCCCGAGGCTGCCTATGCGATGCTGGCCTGCGCGCGGATCGGCGCCGTGCATTCGGTGGTCTTCGGCGGATTCTCGCCGGATTCGCTCGCCGGCCGCGTTCG
>JAJXZC010000354.1 GCA_021780275.1 Pseudomonadota bacterium | reverse complement strand
AAGCTTGCCCAGGCCTATCGCCGGCAATATGGCTGCAATTTCATTTCGGCCATGCCCACCAATCTATATGGGCCGGGTGACAATTTCGATCCGGAGTCGGGTCACGTCGTTCCGGCGCTGATCGACAAGGCGCACAAGGCGAAGGCGGCGCATGCCGCGTCACTCGAGGTCTGGGGTACGGGAACGCCGAAGCGGGAATTCCTCCATGTCGACGATATGGCGGACGCGGCGGTTCACCTGATGAAATTCTATGCGGAAGAAGCGCATGTCAATGTGGGCGCGGGGGCGGAAATCCCGATCGCCGATCTCGCGAGCCTCATCTGCGACATCGTCGGCTTCAGCGGCGCCTTGAGGTTTGACCCGACGAAGGCCGACGGGACGCCGCGCAAGCTTCTCGATGTGAGCCGGATGACTGCGTTGGGCTGGCGGGCGCGTATTCCGCTCAAGGAAGGGCTGGTCGACGCCTATCTCTGGTACTTGAAGCATGTCGCCAAGTCTCGGCTAGCCGACCATGTCAGTGCCTGACAAAGAGCGCTATTTCCAGACCGGGCATCTCGTCGCCGACATCGGCGCGCGCTCGGTCAGGGGGGGCGCGGTGACGGTTGGCGCACAGCTTCTCAAGATCGTCCTGCAGTTCGGCGTGACGATTGTTCTCGCGCGTCTGTTGAAGCCGGAAACCTTCGGTCTCGTCGCGATGGTTGCCGTCGTGCTGACCTTTCTCGAAACATTCAAGGATCTGGGCCTGTCGGCCGCCACTGTTCAGCGCGAACACGTTACTCACAGCGAGGTCAGCACACTTTTCTGGGTCAATGCCGGTCTCGGCTTTGCGGCAGCCATCTTGATGGTTCCGCTCGCGCCGCTTCTCGCCTGGTTCTATGGCGAGCCCGCGTTGCGCGACATCACACTCAGTCTCGGCCTCGGCTTCGCACTCAGCGGATTGTCGACGCAGCATATTGCCATTCTTCGGCGCCAGATGCGCTTTCCCGCGCTGGCCGGCATACAGATGGGGGCTGAAATCGTCGGCATGACGGCAGCGGTTTTCGCCGCCTATGAGGGGGCTGGGTATTGGTCGCTCGTCCTGCAGCGCCTCGTCTGGGCGGCCTGCATGACGCTTGGTAGCTGGGTCTTTTGCGGATGGAGACCCGGCTGGCCGGGTCCGCTTCGCGAGGTTCGGGAGCTGCTCGGCTTTGGCTGGCACGTCACAGGGTCAAATCTCGTCAGCCTCTTCGTGCGCAATCTCGACCAGATTCTGATCGGCTGGTATTGGGGCGCCGTGCCGCTCGGACTTTACGATCGCGCCTACAAGATTTTGCTTCTGCCGATCAATAACCTGAACGCGCCGCTTTATTCGGTGGCGATCCCCGCATTGAGCCGGCTCGCCGGCGAACCCGAGCGATATCGACGCGCCTATCTTGGTATCGTGGAAAAGCTGAGCATGGTTGCAATGCCCTGTGCCGCGCTTCTTCTCGCCGCGCCCGATCTCGTCGTCCGCTTCATTTTCGGGCCGCAGTGGATCGCCGCCGCGCCAATCGTCGGCTGGCTTGCGCTCGCCGCGCTCTACCAACCCGTCACCTACACCTGCAGCTGGTTGTTCATGACCCAGGGCCGGACGCGCGAAATGTTTTACTGGGGGATGGCCGCGTCCGCGATGACGGCGACCGCGATCGTCGCCGGGCTTCCTTTTGGGGCCGAGGGCGTCGCGGCGAGCTTCGCGGTCACAGGGATCGCCATCCGCATGCCGCTTCTCTTCATGGTGGTCGGCCGGCGGGGACCCGTTCGGCCTGGTGATTTCGTCAGCGCGATCCTGCCGTCGATCCTCGTATCCGTTCTTGTCGTGGCCGCGATCAAGGGCGCGGCGTTCCTGCCGGGCCTCGCATCGGCGACATATATTCAGGCGCTTGCACTCGACGGATTGATCGCGGTCACGGTTGCGCTGGCCTGCTTTTCCATTTTTCCGCGGAGCCGCAGATCGCTTTTCGACGTTCGCGACGTGATAGCGGAAATCGTCCAGAGGAAAGCCCATGCATGACGCTCCGGGCCGCAATTCGCGGGCGATAGCCTGCCTGCCTGATGAGGGGGAGCGCGATGCCGGCGCATCCTTCAAGGCGCTGCGCATTGCGATGTTCGTCAACGAATTTCCGGCTCTGAGCGAAACATTCGTCCTCAATCAGATCACGGGGCTTCTCGATCTCGGTCACGATGTTACGATCATCGCGACACGGCCACGCTATGAGGCGGGCGTTCATCACGATGTTCTGCGGTACAGATTGTGGGAGCGGCTCTGCTATCGGGAGATGCCGTCCTCCCGGGCCGAGAGACTTGCGCGCGCGCCAGGCATCTGCCTTCGGTCCGGCGGGAGCAGACCCGCGCTCGCACGGGCGCTCAATGCTGCGCGCTATGGACGCGAGGCGACGTCGCTCTCCCTGTTCTATTGGGCCGATCGGCTGTCTTCCCTGCGTTCCTTCGACATCATCCATTGTCATTTCGGGATTGTCGGGAAATGGGCGGCCTTTCTGCGCGAGATCGGCGCGATCGAAGGAAAGCTCGTTACGACCTTCCATGGCGTCGATGTCAGTCTTTCCCTCGACCGCGATCCCGGCATCTAC
>JAJXZC010000270.1 GCA_021780275.1 Pseudomonadota bacterium | reverse complement strand
GTTGGACTGAACCCCGCCCTGACCGGCGCGCCTGTCATTCGCGCGCGGTGCCTGGAACTGTTTGCGCAATCGCCGCTTTACGCCCTCACGCGCTATCTTTGGGGCCGCACAAGCCTTGCGGAGCAGGACAACGACGACGTCCGCCGACGCAAGCTCGACGTGTTCTTGGCGGAAATCGGATTGTCGAGCCCGGAAAATTCGCGAACGCTCGCAAGCTTTCCGGGGCTGCTTGCGACTCTTGGCGAACCGATCGGCCCTACGCCGCTCCTCGTCAAACGCAAGCAGATGGAATTGATCGTCAAAACGTTCGAAAGCTCGGGCGCCGCGCACCCCGCCGTTCTTTGGATCGAGGACGCGCATTGGCTCGATCCAACTTCGGCGGAATTCCTTCGCGAGATCGTCGTCGCGCGCAAGTCCGCGCCCCTGCTGGTGATCCTGACCCGGCGAGAATTCCCCAAGGGCGTCGAGCTGCCTCGCGTGGACGCGACGATTTCCTTAAGCCCGCTGGAACGCGAAGATTGCCTGAAGCTCGCGCAGCATCTAGCGGGGGATGACCCGACTGCGCGAGAGAGAATCGAACGGGTGGCCGACACCGCGGAGGGCAATCCGCTCTTCTTGGAGCACCTGATACGCTTCTCGCGCGACGACGATGCGCCTCTCGCCAAGCGAAATCCACAGAAAGTGGCGCTGCCGCTGGTGCTGGCCGAGATGATGTCGGAGCGCCTCGATCGTCAACAGGGGGGCAGGCAGTTCGCGCAAGCCGCAGCGTGTCTGGGCCGATCGTTCAAGCCCGATCTCCTTGCCGTGCTGATGAAAACGCCGGTATCCTGGCTGGATGAACCTCTCGCCGCCTTGGTCGAAGCCGAGGTCCTAGTGCCGAGACGGCACGGCGGCGAAATCGCCTACGAATTTCGCCATGCGCTGTTGCAGCAGATGGCTCGCGATTCCATGTTGGAAGCCGATCGCGTCGCCATACACGCGCGCATTGCGCGTTTCCTCGGAGAGGGCGGCGAACCCCTCGCTCTGCCGGAGATGCGGGCCTATCATCTGACGGAAGCCAACCAGTTCCCCGAGGCGGTGCGGGAATGGACTCTCGCGGGAGTGCGCGCCGCCAAGCAATCCGGGCATTTGGAGGCGATAAATCATTTCCGCAAAGGGCTCGCGCTGCTCGACCGCATCGAAGACGTCCGGGTAAGGATCGACTTCGAGATCAGGTTGCAAGCGGCGCTCTTCAGTTCGATCACTAGCACGCAGGGCGCGACCTCGCTGGCGATTTCGGCGTGTTGCGCGCGCGGTCTGGAACTTTGCGAACAGCTCGGCCCCAACCCTATGCTGTTTCCGTTCTTGTTCGGCCAGTTCACTTTCGCGAACTGCCGGGGCGAGACCGACGAGGCCCAGTCGCTCGCCGATTCGTTGCTGACGCACTCCGAGGCCATGAACTTCGATCCCGGACGGGTGCTGGCGCATCGCCTGAACGGCATGCTTAGGCTGGGCGCCGGCGACGCGCATGGCGCGAGGGTCGAATTGGAGCGGTCGCTCGCATATTGCCCTCCGGGACGCGATGCGAACGAGGCGTCGCTTTTCGGCCAGGATACGCGCGTTCATGCGCAATCGCTTCTATCTCTGACCTTGCTGTGCCTCGGCGACGTCGACAAGGCGCTTCAATGCGGCCGCGAGGCGCTGAAAGCCGCGGACGAACTGCGTCATCCCCATTCGACCGCTATCGCGCTGGCCTATGTCGGGGGAACGGTCTTCGGATATTGCGGCGCCGTCGATCTATTGCTGGCGCACGCAAGGCGGTTGGAAACTCTGGCCGCGCGGCACAACATCAGCATATTTGGCGCACATGGCAAAGCGTTCGTCGGCTGGGCCCTCGCGCAGCGAGGCGATTTGGAAGAAGGAATTGCTTTACAGGAACAAGCTATAAGCGCCTTCGACTCGATGGACTACGTCATCGCGGTTGGCGGCCATCTCACAAACCTGGCGGAAAGCCAAATGCTCGCGGGCCGCTTTGCTGAAGCCAAGGCCACTGTGGCGCGGGCGATCCGATTGGGGAGAAAAGGCGCGAGTTTGTGGGGACAATTCGAAACGTCGAGAGTTGAGGCTTTGATCGATTTCAAGCTTCGGCCTGACGCCCCGGAGCAAGCCGTGGTTTCGCTCCGCCGCGCGGCGGCGCTTGCGAAAGAGGCGGGATCGCCTGTCTTCGAGCGCCGGTGCCTGGTGAGTCTGCAAAGCCTTCCGCCCCTCTGGCGTGCGCCTCCCTTCGAACTTCGGCTTCAGGAACTGGATTATCTCGCAGACTTGCCAACACGCATCGCCTCCGCAATGTCCGAGGCCAAGTCGGCGTTCGCCTGATTTAGAGCGGCGGGGGCTCAAACGTGTTCGCGTTGTCAAAGCCTGTGCCGATGTCCAGATCCGGGGAGGGGTCGTGTCCCCTGTGTTGGTGTAGGTCTGCGGTAGCAAGCCGCTCGCGAGCGCGCCCTCCATAGCGCCGTAGCGAGTGAGCGGCTTGCGGCGGTCATCGTCGGTTCCCGGGTATTGTCGGGTTGCGAAACATCAACGCAACCAAGGACACGACGATGACCGACGAGAGAATGGCCCTTCAGGC
>JAJXZC010000210.1 GCA_021780275.1 Pseudomonadota bacterium | reverse complement strand
GCCTCGTAGAGGATCGGAACGGTGCGCCGGGTCTTGGCGAGCGAGAAGAAGGGTCGCTCCATCAGGTCGCGCTGATCGCGCGGACTGGCGTCACCGATGGCGACGATGAACGGTTCGAGCTTGCTGCGTTCGCTGGCGGTGATGGGACGGCGCGACGACATTGGCGAGCGTCTCAGCGATGCGCCTGGCCGGCGGCCCGAGCCTCGACATAGCGGGGATCCGATGTCGAGCGGCAGGCCGCGCCATCAGCCCAGGCTTCGAGATCGTCGATGGCGTAGACGACACGACCGCCGAGCTTGCGGAAGGTCGGACCATTGCCGTGGCAGCGGTACTTTTCCAGCGTGCGCGGCGAGATGCCGAGGAGACGCGCCGCTTCGTGGGTACGAACGTAGCGTGTAGAGAGCTGCGCGAGCCTGTCGTGCATGGGAACCTCCGTCTTGCCTCGAAGTGCCGCGGCCAAGTCGCGGCAGGTCGGGATGACAGTGGCGGAGGGATCAGGCGTTGGGGGTGGACGAAGATTTTCGAGAGGGCGTGTCCCCCCTGGCCTGGCTCAGGAGACGCAAAGCGCGGCGAACGGTGATCCGGAGGCGAAGCGACATAGAGATGGGAAGTGCTCGGGCACGATCGGTGCGAGGATCAGCCGCCGCACAGTAACTTCAGATAGTCGCCCTGAACCAGAGCATTCGAATCATGGATGAGCCGGTTGGCGGCGCGACGCGCATGGGAGTCTTTCCATTCGACCGATGGAAAGCGGGCGTGTTCGGAGCGAAGAACGAGCTCGGCGACGTCGCGTGGCCCACCGCCGAGCGCATGGATGTCGAAGGCATGAAGAAGCTGTACGAACCGCCGCTTCTGCTGAGTGGTCAGACGGAGCGCAGCCGGCAGAAGCTTGCCGGGTTGGCCACGAAGGCGGCGTGCGAAGCGCAGAGCCACATCGAGCCTGAGTTCGAGCGAGGTGATGTCGAGCGGCACAAGAAACGCAGGGCGCTTTGAAGATCGATTATTCCCCAGGCGGACATGAAGCGCCTCGGTGCCGTCGACCAGAACGAGGTCATGGCCTTCGGCGTCTTCGATGTCCGTGACGACTGATCCGATCGGCGTGGCATCGAGCGCGATGAGTGTCGCGAACCAGCTTGGCGCCTCTTCGAGGATCAGCGTTCCGGGCGAGACCTCCGGAAGCCAGCGAGCAGAGTTGGGTTTGACCGGCAGCTTGGGATCATGGCCGAAACCGCAGCCCCCATCGTCGGGCAAACTCCGACCGGGCTTCGGCGGCATCGGTTCCGTTGAAATATGGCGTTTGGCTCCCGTTCTGGCGGGCGAAATCCGGCGCCGAGGACGTGTCGCTCTATCTGAATGAATTGAGCGAGGTCAGCCCGTTCTCGTATGCCATCGGCGATGGCGGCAGAACGATCGTCGATGACGCGCATATCAACGACGGCAGCTGGACCGGCTGGTTCTCGGCGGCGCACCAGCTTGGCGTGAAGATCATCCCGACGGTCGCGTGGTTCAGCGGCACGACGATGTATAACTATCTGTCCAATATGAAGACGCGCATTGCGCAGGAGAATGCCATCGCCAATCTCGCGCGGACGCAGAAGTTCGACGGCATTGATATTGATTACGAAGCGAAACTGCCGAAGATCAAGCCGTACTTCGCGCTTTTCATCAAAGGGCTTGCGATGCGTCTCCACGCGCAGGGGAAGACGCTCACCTGCACCGTGGAACCGCGGTCGCCCGTGTCGGACATCTGGCCGACAAATCCGCCGGATCCGTTGCCGTATTCCGATAATTATCCGGCGTTCAATACCTATTGCGACGAGGTGCGCGTGATGGCGTACGACCAGGGGAATGTGGATCTTTATATGAATGCCCTGAAGGGGAACGGCACGCTCTACGCGCCGACGGCGGATCCGGCGTGGGTCGCGCGGGTGCTTCAGGAGACGATGAAGTGGATCAGCCCGAAGAAGATCATGCTCGGTGTGCCGACATACGGCTACGAATACCAGGTCTCCTGGGCGAACGGCGTGACGACCTACGAGCGCGTGCGGAGCTTCACCTTCATGCAGGCGATGGATCGCGCGGACATCCTCGGTATCGCGCCGGTGCGCGACAATGCCGGCGAGCTCAGCTTCACCTACCAGACATCCACGCATATCACCGGTATTCCGCCGATCCTCATCACGCAGGTGACCTCCACGGAGCCGGCGGTGCTGAAAGGGCCATTTGTCGGGAATGCCACGACGACGATGTTCGTTTCGTTCGCCGACGCCGTATCGGCGCAGGCGGAGATCGATCTTGCGAAAAAGGACGGCCTCCGCGGCGTGATCTTCTTCAAGGCGGACGGCCAGCTCGATCCCGCCATTTGGGGAGAGCTCCACTGATGAGAAAAAGACAAGATCCTTCGCTCCGCTCTGGATGACCAAGCAGTCGTTCTGTCATTCCCACATTCTCGCACTCCATCACTCCCCGCACTCCCTTTGTCATTCCGAGGCGAAGCCGAGGAATCCTTTCTTTAGCTTTCAGCAGCCAAGATCCTTCGCTTCGCTCTGGATGACAAAAAAGACAGGATCCTTCGCTGCGCTCAGGATGACAACGGGTCTGTCATTCCGAGG
>JAJXZC010000717.1 GCA_021780275.1 Pseudomonadota bacterium | reverse complement strand
ACGCGGTCCTGAGGGACCTGCTCGGGGAATTCGATGAGGGCGTTGTGGTCTTCGTGCATTGGCTCGGGAAGATCGAGCCGCCGCATGCGGTCGGTGATTTCGGGCACGGGCGTGGGCGACCACAGCGTGTAATCCTTCTCCCAGAACCGCCGGGAGAAACCGTTCTGATCCCATTCGGCGAGACGCTTCTCGATGTTCTGCGCGAGCGGGCCGGACTGGATCGACTGCGGATCGAGGCTGCCGGCGAGGATCTTCTTGCGCTTCTGGTCGAGTGTAGCCATCAAATCTTCGAAGGATTTGGCGAAGGAGGCTACGCCTTCAACCTGCAATTGTTCGGTGATCGCGTCGAGTGAGATGCCGAGTTTTTCGAGAGCCGCAAAATCGGCCACGGCCCGCTCGGGGTCCTGCTCGATCGTGGCGCCGCGCACGTTGCCGTGATCGGCGAAAGCGTCGAGCGTCTGGGGCGGAAGGGTATTCACGGTATCGGGGCCGATCATTTCCTCGACGTAGACAACGTCGCGATAGGCAGGATTCTTGGTGCTGGTGCTGGCCCAGAGGACACGCTGCGGACGGACGCCGCGGCGGCGCCATTCGGCAAACTCTTCGCCGTAGAAAACCTCCTGAAAGCGCCGGTAAACGCGGCGGCTGTTGGCGATGCCGATCTTCCCGCGCAGTGCGAGGGCTTCGGGCGTGCCGATTTTTTCGAGCGCCTCGTCAACTTTGGTATCGACGCGGCTGACGAAAAAGGACGCGACCGAGGCGATGCGCTCCGGCCTGGCGCAGCGTGCAAGGCCGTTCAAAAAGGCTTGCGCGACCGCGTTGTAATGCGCCATGGAGAACATCAGCGTGATGTTCACGTTGATGCCCTCGCCGAGCAGGACCTCGACGGCCGGGATGCCTTCCGGCGTCGACGGAATCTTGATCATCAGGTTGGGCCGGTCGACAGCTTTCCAGAGCCGCCGCGCCTCGTCGATGCTCGGCTGGGTCTGGTGAGCCAGCTTGGGAGATACTTCGAGGCTCACGTAACCATCCGCGCCCTTCGTGCGCTCCCAAACGGGACGCAGCGCGTCGGTGGCCATGCGGATATCTTCGATGGCGAGCCGCTCGAAGAGGACGCCGGGCTCGGCCATGGCGTCATTCTTTAGCATCGCAGCCAGGGCTTCGTCGTAGTCGGTCGAGCCGCCGATGGCTTTGTCGAAAATCGTGGGATTGCTGGTCATTCCGGTGACGCCCTTTTCGTCCATCAGGCGTTTCAGTTCGCCGCTCTGGATGAGGCTGCGCCGGATGTAATCGAGCCAGATCGACTGGCCCTGCTGGCGCAATTCCGCCACCGGATTCGCTTGCGTTGCTTTCGAACCGGTACTCGTCTGCGGATTCATGGTTCCCCCCTTCGTGATATGGATGCCGGGACCCGGCCGCTGGGAGCACAAAAATTCGCTCGCGGCACCACGCGGCGCCAGCCTTCCCCGCCCGAATTTCCTTTCGGAGCAGCGGCGATCAAATTGCCGAGGCGGCGAACGCGGAGTCCTCGGCTACGGCTTGCCCTTGCGGCGAGCCTTCGGAGGCTGTCGTTTGCCTACGAGGTAACGCTTTTCGAGTTCGAGCGTCTTTTCGAGACGGCGCCGGTGTCTTTCTTCCCCGGAGAACTGGGCGTTCAGGAAATTTTGCACCAACTCGCGTGCCACGTAGGTTCCGATCACGCGCGCGCCCAGAACCAGCACGTTCATGTCGTCGTGCTCGACGCCCTGGTGCGCCGAGTAGGTATCCTGGCAATTGCCTGCGCGGATGCCTGGAATCTTGTTAGCGGCCACCGATGCGCCGATGCCGCTGCCGCAGATCACGATGCCGCGATCGGCGCGCTTTTCGATCACAGCCAGGCCGACGGCCTCCGCGTAATCAGGATAGTCGGCAGGCTCGTCGTTGTAGACGCCGAGGTCGAGAACAGTGTGGCCGAGGCCTTGCAGATACGCCGACAAACCCTGCTTCAAGTCGAAGCCGGCATGATCGGAACCCAGCGCAACCTTCATCCGCCACTCCCCCACTGGAAGTCAAAGTCTCGCGCCGATCAAAAGCGAAGAACAGGCAGTTTTCTATTATGCACCTTGGGCGAGCCGCTCGCCAAAACAGCAGAAATGGGTCGCAAAACGAGGGATTTGCCCCGCTTCCCGCCGGCCGCGGGCGGGGATAGAATCAGCGGCGAAGGCGCCATCGATGACACTGAAGAAGCGGCCGAAGGCCGTGCTCACGATAGGGCATTCGACTCGTACGCTCGAAGCCTTGATCGAGTTGCTCAAGGCGCACGACGTCGAACGGCTGGTAGACGTGCGCACGATTCCCCGCTCGAGCCGGAATCCACAATTTAACCGCGAGACGATCCCCGAAGCGCTGCGAAAGGCCCACATCGGTTACCGGCACATGAAGGAGTTGGGCGGCCTGCGCCACCCGCGGCGCGATTCGCCGAATACCGCCTGGCGGAACGCCAGCTTCCGCGGCTACGCCGATTACATGCTCGAGCCGGAATTTGCCACGGCGCTCGACCAGCTCATCGAGCTTGCGGCCGAGAAACGCACGGCGGTAATGTGCGCCGAAGCGGTGCCGTGGCGCTGCCATCGC
>JAJXZC010000144.1 GCA_021780275.1 Pseudomonadota bacterium | reverse complement strand
GCTGCATCGGCTCGACGACCTACAAGGAATACCGCCAGCATTTCGAGAAGGACAGGGCGCTCGTCCGCCGCTTCCAGAAGATCGACGTGGCGGAGCCGACCGTGCCGGATTCGATCAAGATCCTGAAGGGCCTGAAACCCTATTACGAGGATTTCCACCGCGTCCGCTACACCAACGACGCGATCAAGTCGGCGGTCGAGCTGTCGGCGAAGTACATGCACGACCGCAAGCTGCCCGACAAGGCGATCGACGTCATCGACGAGGCCGGCGCCTCCCAGATGCTGCTGCCGGAATCGCGCCGCAAGAAGACGATCGGCGTCGCCGAGATCGAAAACGTCATCGCGACCATGGCGCGCATTCCGCCGAAGTCTGTGTCCAAGAGCGATACCGAAAAGCTGAAGGACCTCGACGTCGAATTGAAGCGCGTCGTTTTCGGCCAGGACAAGGCGATCGACGCGCTGGCCGCTTCGATCAAGCTTGCCCGCGCCGGACTTCGCGAAGCCGAAAAGCCGATCGGCTCCTATCTCTTTTCGGGCCCCACGGGTGTCGGCAAGACGGAGGTCGCGCGTCAGCTGGCCTCGATCCTCGGTGTCGAGATGCTGCGCTTCGACATGTCGGAATATATGGAGCGCCACACCGTGTCGCGCCTCATCGGCGCTCCCCCCGGCTATGTCGGCTTCGACCAGGGCGGGCTCCTTACCGATGGCGTCGACCAGCACCCGCATTGCGTGCTGCTGCTCGACGAGATCGAAAAGGCGCATCCGGACCTTTTCAACATCCTGTTGCAGGTCATGGATCACGGCAAGCTGACCGACCATAACGGCAAGAAGATCGACTTCCGCAACGTCGTCCTCATCATGACGACCAATGCGGGGGCGTCGGAAGCGGCCAAGAACGCGATCGGCTTCGGCGCGGGCAAGCGGACGGGCGAGGATGAAGACGCGATCAAGCGCCTCTTTACGCCGGAATTCCGCAACCGCCTCGATGCGACCATTCCCTTCGCGCCGCTTGCGCCCGAGATCATCGCCCATGTGGTCGAGAAGTTCGTGCTGCAACTCGACGCGCAGCTCGCCGACCGCAACGTCACGATCTCGCTGACGCCGGAGGCGAATGCCTGGCTCGCCAAGCGCGGTTATGACGACCAGATGGGCGCGCGGCCGCTGGCGCGCGTCATTCAGGAATCGATCAAGAAGCCGCTGGCCGACGAGGTGCTGTTCGGCCGTCTCACCAGGGGAGGTCACGTCACCGTCAAGGTGGGCGAGGGCGACGTTCTTGCCTTCGACATCGAGGAAGCGCCGCCGCGCGCCGCGCCTCCGCCGAAGAAGCGCGGCGGAACGGATGGCGGCGGCAATGGGACGGTGCCGAAAGTGCCGTTGCTCGTCGAATGAGCGAACATGCGGAGAGCATCAAGGCGGCCGTGAAGTGCCTCGACGACTTCATGACCGCCTTCAACGCCCGCGACCTTGCGGCATGGGAAAAGACATTCAACTTTCCGAGTGTGCGTCTGGCCTCCAACACGCTGACAATCATCGAGCCCGGCTTTCACAAGCCGAGCATGTTCGATACGGCTTTGGGCGACGGCTGGCACCATTCCGGCTGGGACCGGCGCGAGGTCATCCATGCCGGTCACGACAAAGTGCATTTCGATACGCGCTTCACGCGCTATCGTGCCGACGGCAGCGTGATCGGGCATTATGATTCGATCTATGTCGTGACGAATGAAAACGGACACTGGGGCATCAAGGCGCGTTCGAGCTTCGCGCCCTGATGAACCCGGACGGGATTACGATACCAACAGACAAACAGGGAGTTGACGGAATGATCGGTTACGTGACGCTCGGCAGCAACGACAGGAAGCGCGCGGGTGCCTTCTATGACCAACTGCTCGGACTTCTCGGTGCCAGGCGCGCGATGGAGGATGGCGATCGCCTCATCCTCTGGGCGGACGGCAAGGGCGCGATGCTGGGCGTGATCGCGCCCTATGACGGCAATGCCGCCTCCGTCGGCAATGGCAACATGGTGGCGCTCGCCGTCGGTTCGCGCGAGAACGTCGACAAGGTGCATGCCAAGGCGCTCGAGCTCGGTGGCAAGGATGAAGGCCCCGTCGGCGTCAGGGGCGGCAATTTCTACGCCGGTTATTTCCGCGACCTCGATGGCAACAAGCTGGTCGCCTACCATATGGGCTGAGGCCTTCGCGCCCACCCGGAACGACAAAGGCCGCCGTGGCGACACGGCGGCCTTTTCTGTTTCTTTGGGAAGCGCCTGTATCGAAGGATGGGGCCCGGGACGAACGTTGGGTCAGACCAGTTCCGTTCTAACCCGCTCGGCATGCTGCTTCAGGACTTCGAAATCCGCCATCTGCCGCGCGTGAAGCCTGAGATCGATCCCCTGCGAACGCGGGATGATGTGCGTGTGGAAATGAAAGACCGTCTGGCCCGCCGGTGCGCCGTTCAACTGCGCGATCAGGATGCCCGGCGCCTTGAAGGCGCGTTTCACGGCGGCGGCGACCTTCTTCACGGTCCTGGCCTGCGCGGCGGCGAAATCCGGATCGAGATCGAAAAGGTCTTCCGCCGGAAATTTCGGAATGACGAGCGTGTGACCTTCCGCCTGCGGCA
>JAJXZC010000016.1 GCA_021780275.1 Pseudomonadota bacterium | reverse complement strand
GTCGGGCATCAATGTCGCTGGCGCCATACGTCTCGCCCGCGACCTCGGCCCCGGTCATACGATCGTCACTATCCTTTGCGACTACGGTACGCGGTATCAGACAAAACTCTTCAATCCCGCGTTCCTGAAAGAGAAAAATCTCCCGGCGCCGGACTGGATGTAACAGAGAAACCTGCAATGCCCCTCACCATCACCAATCCGCTCGTCACGACCGAATGGCTTGCCGCACATCTTGATGCGCCCGACGTGCGCATCATAGATGCCTCCTGGTATTTGCCCACCGCGCAGCGCAATCCCAAGGCCGAATATGACGCCGAGCATATTCCCGGCGCCATGTTCTTCGACATCGACGAAATCGCCGATACGTCGAGCCCCTTCCCGCACATGCTGCCGAGCCCCGAGAAATTTTCCTCGCGCGTTCGCGCCATGGGCATCGGCGACGGCACGCGTATCGTCATCTATGACGGCGCAGGCATCTTCAGTTCGCCGCGCGTCTGGTGGATGTTCCGCGTCATGGGCTTCCATGACGTCGTTGTGCTAGATGGCGGCTTGAAGAAATGGAAGGCCGAAGGCCGTCCGGTGAGCGACGAGCGGCCTCGCCCGTCTCCGCGTCACTTCACGGCGCGTCGCAATGCGCCGCTGGTGCGCGATCTTACCGCCATGCTGCACAATCTAGAAACCTGCGCCGAACAGATCATCGACGCGCGCGCCGGTGGCCGCTTCCGCGGCACCGAGGCGGAGCCGCGACCCGGCCTTGCCAGCGGGCACATTCCCGGCAGCTGTAACCTGCCATCCTCCCAACTCGTCAATGCCGACGGCACGCTCAAGTCGCACAATGAGCTCGTGCGTCTCTTTGACGATGCAGGCATCGATCTGAAGAAGCCGGTCGTCACCACATGCGGTTCAGGCGTCAGCGCCTGCATTCTGGCGCTCGGGCTTGCCGTCATCGGCCACGATCAGACGGCTGTCTATGACGGTTCATGGGCCGAATGGGGGGCCGTCAAAGGCCTGCCTGTTGAAATCTGAGATCTCGCAGATGGGTACCATCAAGCAGACCACCATCACCCATCTGGAAATGCTCGCCGAGCCGAGACTGCCGGTGGCACCCACGCCGCCCGGCAAATATGCGCTGATGCGCGCGGAAAAGCCGCCGATCCATTTCTATCGCTATCTCTACAATACCGTTGGCCGCGATTATGCCTGGGTCAGCCGCCGCGATCTCACTGACGAGGCCTTGAGCTACATCATCCACAATGACGATGTCGAAATTTACGTCCTCTGGCTCAATGGTGCACCGGTCGGCTTTACCGAGCTCGACTTCCGCCAGATGCCTGATGCCGATCTTTGCTTCCTCGGCATCATCCCGGAATTTATCGGCTGCGGTCTCGGGCGCTTCCTGCTTTGCGAGGCCATTCGACTCGCCTGGTCGCGTGGACCGGAACGCCTGACGGTGCAGACCTGCACGCTTGATCATCCGAACGCTCTACCGCTCTATCAGCGGCACGGATTTAAACCTTACGCGCAATCCAGTGCAGTGATCGAAACGTAAGAGAGGCAAGACTTTCATTTCTTGCATCTCATCTGCTCCGCCCGCAGACTGCGACAAAACCAGAATACTGACGACCGAGGAACTCCAGGATGGCCCCCAGAAAATCTGCAACGGCAAAAAAGGCTGCGCCCGCCAAGACGAAGAAGAAACTCGAAAAACCGACGCAGGCCGAAGCCGAGAATGCTGTGCGCACCCTGATCCGCTGGGCCGGCGAAGACCCCACGCGTGAAGGGCTTTTGGACACCCCGGCCCGCGTGGCGCGCTCCTACAGCGAACTCTTCGCGGGCTATGAAACCGATCCGCGCGAATATCTCGAACGCGTCTTCGAGGAAGTCGGCGGCTATGACGAACTTGTCGTTCTGCGCAACATCCGCGTTGTCAGCTTCTGCGAACATCACATGCTGCCCGTGATCGGCTATGCCCATGTCGGCTATCTGCCTTCAAAGCGCGTCGTCGGCATCTCCAAGCTCGCCCGCGTCGTTCAGGGCTTCGCCCGCCGTCTGCAAATTCAGGAAAAGCTCACCGCCGATATCGCCAAGGCCATCGCCGAAGTGCTGAAGCCCCGCGGCGTCGGCGTCGTCATTCAGGCCGAACACTCCTGCATGACCATCCGCGGCGTCAACAACCCGGGCTCGGTGCTTTCAACAAGCCACCTCATCGGCGCCGTGCGCAACGATCCGAAGACGCGTGAGGAGTTCTTGCGGCTGACAGGCGAGAATTCGCGCTGATCAGAGGATCTGCGCGAGGAAGGCCTTCGTCCGCTCACTCTTGGGCGAATTGAAGAAGACTTCCGGCTCTGCCTCTTCCACGATCTCGCCCTGATCCATGAAGACGACGCGGTCGGCAACCTGGCGTGCGAAGCCCATTTCGTGGGTGACGCAGACCATGGTCATGCCGTCTTCGGCGAGTTCCACCATCACATCCAGCACTTCCTTGATCATTTCGGGATCGAGCGCGGAGGTCGGTTCGTCGAAGAGCATGATCTTGGGCGTCATGCACAGCGCCCGGGCAATGGCGACACGCTGCTGCTGGCCGCCTGAAAGCTGGCCGGGAAATTTCATCGCCTG
>JAJXZC010000700.1 GCA_021780275.1 Pseudomonadota bacterium | reverse complement strand
GCAGGCTGTGGAGGATATGAGACGTATACGGATTAGTTCTGCAGGCAATAAAAAACCCGCGCACCTTGCGGCGCGCGGGTTCTGAACGGCTTGAGGCCGATCTTTACTGCTGCTGGGCCGGAGCCGGTTCAGCGGGCGTCGCCGGGGCCGGGGTGGCCGGCGTCTCAGCCGGAGCAGCCGGGGTCGTCTCGGCGGGAGCCGCCGGGGTCGTTTCAGCCGGCGCGGCCGGCGTCTCGGTCGACTCGGTGGTCGCGGGAGCAGTCGTCTCCGTCGGCGCGGGCTTGTTCGTCAGCTTGTAGCCAACGATCACCACCAGGGCGATGACGATAACGGCAATGATAACTTTCACGGTGTTGGACATTCGTAATTCCTCTGACCTGTTTTCTTCGGTCGGATTGCTCAAGCGGGCCGGACATGAGCGTCTGCGCCCGCCAGGTCTCCAGGGACGAATCCCCGGCTGACCCAAGCGAATGCTAGTCGAATGGCAGCCAAGCGCCACAGCGAAACGACTTATGGAATGCCATTTATTTTGCCGATGTCACAAGAAACACAAGTTTTTGCCGGAAAAACGAGCGAAGTCAGTGGATTGGCGCCTGTCTGCCTTGCCCGGCAAGCGCCCGGCACGCTAAGTAGAGCAAATTGGCGACGCGGGACCGATGGCATCCCCTTGGGGTAACTCATCGTCGTAATTCCCCGGCGGGACGTTCGAGTGAACAGACCATGACGGCTTGTGCAGGCGATAAAACGGCTCTTTCCGATCGGGCGCAGCCGATGCGCGGATTCAGGGCGTCATGAGCAAGGGGCCGCTGGTCGTCTACCGCAAGCGTGTGGAGCGGGGCGAGATTGCCGCCGATGCTGCGCAGGCGCGCGCCGCGGAACGCTTGCAGCATCTTGCGGACGAGTTGGCGCAGTGGACACCCGGCAAGAAGGTCGGCCCGCTCGCCCGACTTGGCCTCGGCAAGCCCGTGACGCCGCCGGAGGGCGTTTACATCTGGGGTGGCGTCGGACGGGGCAAGTCCATGCTCATGGATCTCTTCTTCGAGCATGCGCGCATCCGTCACAAGCGCCGCGTTCACTTCCACGCCTTCATGCTCGAAACGCATGAGCGCATCTTCCAGTGGCGTCAGCGCGAAAAAGCGGGCGTGGTGAAGGGCGGCGATCCCATCCCGCCCGTCGCGGAGGAAATCGCGAAGGAAGCGGCGCTACTCTGCTTCGACGAATTCCAGGTGCAGGACATTGCCGACGCGTCGATTCTGGGCCGGCTTTTCACGCAGCTTTTCGACCTCGGCGTCGTCGTGGTCGCAACATCGAATATCGCGCCGGACGATCTCTATGCAGGTGGGCTCAATCGCCAGCGTTTTCTTCCCTTCATCGATCTCGTGAAGGAGCGCATGGATGTGGTCCATCTCGACAGCGATACCGATTATCGCCTCGATCGCATGATGGGCCTGCCGGTCTATTACTCGCCGCTCGGTGCCGATGCGCGCGCGGCCATGGATCGCGCCTTCCGGCAACTTTCGGATGTGCCGCATGGTCATCCGACGACGCTGGCGCTCAAGGGGCGGGCTGTCGAAGTGCCGGAGGCGGCCCACGGCGTTGCGCGGTTTTCCTTCAACGATCTCTGTGCGAAGCCGCTCGGCGCTGCCGACTACATCAAGATCGCGCAGTCGTTCCACGCCGTTCTTGTCGACGATGTTCCTGCGATGAGCCCGGAGCGCCGCAACGAGGCCAAGCGTTTCGTGACGCTGGTCGATGCTCTTTATGAGGCGAAGACCAAGCTCATCATCTCGGCGGCAGCCGAGCCCTCGGCGCTTTATCCCAAGGGCGACGGCGCTTTCGCCTTTGAGCGCACGGTTTCGCGGCTCATGGAGATGCAGAGCGCCGATTATCTGAGCCTTCGAGCGGCGGACTGATTTCTATTTCTTGCGGGCAAGCATGACGCCGTCGCCGATGGTGACGAGCGAGGCGTCGACGCGGGCGTCGTTCGAGATCTTCGCGTTGAGAGCGCGGATCGCGAGGGTGTCCTTGTCATTGGCCTGCGGGTCGACGACCGCGCCGCCCCAGAGCATGTTGTCCAGCGCGATCACGCCTCCCGGACGCAGCAGCTTGAGGCATGCCTCGTAATAGGCATCGTAGCCGGTCTTGTCCGCGTCGATGAAGGCGAAGTCGAAATCGCCCTCGCGACCCTTGCCGATCAGGGCTTCGAGCGTGTCGAGCGCAGGCGCGAGCTTCAGCTCGATGCGCCTTTCAAGACCCGCCTCTTTCCAGTAGCGCCGTGCGATGGCGGTCCATTCCTCGTTGACGTCGCAACAGAGTAGCTGACCGCTCTTCGGCAGCGCGCGAGCGATCGCTATCGCGCTGTAGCCGGTGAAGGTGCCGATCTCGATTGCTTGCTTCGCACCGATGGCGCCGACGAGAAAGGTCAGGAAGGCGCCCTGGTCGACACCGATCTGCATCATCGCCATCGGCAGTCTGGCGGTTTCCGCGCGCAGCCGTCTCTGCGCCTCGGTCTCGGTAGCGACGAGGGAAGCGGCATAGGCCGAAATTGCTTCGGGAACGAGGGAGCGAGACATGGATTGGTCCTTCTTCAGCTGCGTTCGATTTTCGCGGCGGCGA
>JAJXZC010000126.1 GCA_021780275.1 Pseudomonadota bacterium | reverse complement strand
GCATCGTTGACTATGCGTCGCTCAAGGGGATCAATAATTTCGCGGCGCTCTTCCCGCAGAATGATTACGGCACGCGCGTCCGCGCCGCCTTTGAGCAGGCGGTCGCCAATCACGGCGCCCATATCGCCACCGTCGAGACCTATCCGGCGAACGGCGAAAGCATGAACGGGCCGGTGCAACAGCTGGCCAATTACGGCGCGCGCCACGGCGCGTTGCTCGCCAAGCGCAGCGAAATGAAGAAGACCAATGATGCGCAGGGTCTCAAGAACCTCGAAAAGCAGGATACGATCGGCGATGTGAGCTTCCAGGCCGTCTTCGTGCCGGAAGGTGGCGCGAGGCTCCGCGCGCTGGCGCCGCTCCTGCCTTATTACGACGTCGATCCGCGCAAGGTGAAGTTTCTCGGCACCGGCCTTTGGGACGACCCCTCGCTGCAGAGCGAGCCGTCGCTCGAAGGCGGCTGGTATCCTGCGCCGCCGCCCGAAGCGCATGCGCAGTTCGTGGCGCGCTATTCCCGCGTCTATGGCTCGACGCCGCCGCGTATTGCAAGCCTTGCCTACGACGCGGTGAGCCTTGCGGTCGCGCTGTCGTCGAAGCCCGAGGGCGGACGCTTCACCGCCGAGTCGCTCACCGAGCCGGACGGCTTTGCGGGCGTCGACGGCATTTTCCGCTTCCTGCCCGACGGACGGACGGAGCGCGGCCTCGCCATTCTCGAAATGCATGGCTCCGGCCCCGTCGTCATCGATCCGGCGCCGACAAGCTTCAGCGTGCCGCCCGCCCTCTAGTACCGTGAGTTCTCATGTCGATGCGTCTCTATAATTTCTTCCGCAATTCGGCGGGCTATCGCGTCCGCGCGGTGCTCAACCTCAAGGGCATTCCCTATGAGCACGTCTCGATCGACATTCGCCCGCCGGTCGAGGCGCAATTCTCGGAAGAGTTTCGCAAGGTCAATCCGCTGTCGCTGATCCCTGCGCTGGAGCATGACGGCAAGATCATCACGCAATCTTCCGCGATCATCGAATATCTCGAGGAGCTGTTCCCGACGCCTTCCGTGTTCCCGAAGGATGCGGTGCTCAGAGCGCAATCGCGCGCTTTTGCGGCCTCGGTCGCGGCAGAGACCCATGCGCTGCTCAACATGCGCGTCATGAAGTTCCTCGACAAGGAACTGGCCCTGCCGCAGGCCGACCGCGACAAGTGGTATGCGCAATGGGCGCACAAGGGTTTCACGGCCCTCGAAGCGATGCTGAAGTACGGACCGGATACGCAATTCGCCTATGCCGACTATCCGACCGTGGCCGATATTTTCCTGGTGCCGCAATATTACAATCTGCGCCGCATCAAGATGGATTTGAGCGCCTATCCGCGCCTCGGCGAAATCGTCGCCCGCTGCGAGGCGTTGCCCGCGTTCCAGAAAGCCGCGCCGGAAGCGCAGCCGGATTACGACGACAGGTAATAATCAGGCAAGAAGCCGCGCCAGCAGCGCGTCGAGGACGAGGCGGCCTTGCTGCGTCGTCGCAATGCGATCGCCATTGCGGAGAAGAAGACCCTCTCGCATGAGGCTTTCGATGCGGGTCTCGTCAAGTGCGTGGCCGGCGAGGCGCGCATAGCGGGAAAGCGACACGCCTTCTTCGAGGCGAAGCCCCATCAGCATCATCTCGTCGCCTTGCTCGCCCGGCTGGACTTCTTCCGTCGCCGATATGCCATGGCCTTGAGCTTTCACGGCGGCGAGCCATTCGCCGGGCATCTTCAAGGTCTGTGTCGCAAGCTTCTTTCCATCGGCGGTGATGCGGCCATGCGCACCGGGGCCGACGCCTGCATAATCGCCATAGCGCCAATAGACGAGATTGTGCCGCGCCTCCGCGCCCGGCTTGGCATAATTCGAAACTTCATAGGCCGACATGCCAGCCTCGGCCGCGATTTCGCCGGTCAGGCAATAGAGTTCGGCTGCGTCTTCTTCTTCGGGCAGACGGAAGGCGCCGCGCTCATAGAGACGCGCGAAGGCCGTGCCTTCCTCGATGGTGAGTTGATAAAGCGAGAGATGATCCGCGGCGTGCGAAAGAGCGAGGCGCAATTCGCGCGCCCAGGCATCCGTCGTCTGGCCGGGCCGCGCATAGATGAGATCGAAGGAGAGGCGCGGAAAGATGTCTCGCGCAAGACCGATGGCCTTCAGCGCTTCCGCCGCACTGTGGAGACGGCCCAGAAACTTCAGCTCGCGGTCGTCGAGCGATTGCACACCAAGCGAGAGGCGATTGACGCCCGCCGCGCGATAACCACGGAAACGCTCCGCCTCGACGCTGGTGGGATTGGCTTCGAGCGTGACCTCGACACCCTGATGGATGCCCCAAAGCCGGTCGATGGCCGAGAGCACGGCATCGACGGTGGAGACTTCCATCAGCGAGGGCGTGCCGCCGCCGAAAAAGATCGACCGCAGCTCGCGCGGGCCAGTGAGGGCGCGCATATGTTCGAGTTCGCGGGTAAGGGCTTCGGCCCATTGGCGCTGATCGACATTCGCGACGACATGCGAGTTGAAGTCGCAATAGGGGCATTTGGACAGGCAGAAGGGCCAGTGGACATAGACGCCGAAGCCGGCGTCGTCCTCCAGGCCCGTGATGTTTTTTTTGTCCGTATCCAGACTATTTCTGTCCAAAACAGCTATCGACAAGTTGTCGGAAGGCGTCGGCGCGATGCGACATGGCGTGCTTACGCTCAGGTTCCATCTCGCCGAAGGTTTCATCAAAGCCATTGGGCACGAACATGGGATCGTAGCCGAAGCCTTTGTCGCCTCGCGGCGGCCAGACGAGTTCCCCGTCCACCCGGCCTTCGAAATAGTCGATGTGGCCATCCGGCCAGGCAAGCGCAAGGCCGCAGATGAAATGGGCGCGCGTGTCGAGCGTGCCTTCCTCGACGAGGCCGAGGCGCACGCGCTCCATGGCGAAGTCGAAATCCTTTTGCGGGCCCGCCCAGCGCGCCGAATAGATGCCGGGGGCATTGTTCAGCGCCTCGACGCAAAGGCCTGAATCGTCGGCAAGGGCGGGCTTGCCGCTGGCCTGCGCCGCAGCCAGCGCCTTCAGCTCCGCATTGGCGCGGAAGGTCTCGCCGGTTTCTTCCGGCTCATCGAGGCCGAGATCGCCTGCCGAAAGTGTTTCAATGCCGAAAGGCGCGAGCAATTCCCGGATTTCCCGGACCTTGCCCGCATTGTGGCTGGCGACCACCAGCGTCTTTTCCGCAAACTTGCGGCTCATAGACCGACAGCCTTCTTCTGAAGCTCCACGAGATCGGCAATGGAGGTCCGCGCGAGGCCGAGAAGCGACATCAGCTCCTCCTGGCTGAAGGGCTCGGCTTCCGCCGTGCCCTGGATTTCGCAGATGCCGCCCTTGCCGGTCATGACGAAATTCGCGTCCGTCTCGGCTTCGGAATCTTCCGGATAGTCGAGATCGGTCACGGGGACGCCGCGATAGATGCCGCAGGAGATCGCCGCCACATGATCCTTGATCGGGGAGACGGTCAGCATGTTGCGGGCCTTCATCCACTCGATGCAGTCATAAAGCGCGACCCATGCGCCGGTGATCGAGGCCGTACGGGTGCCGCCATCGGCCTGAAGCACGTCGCAGTCGATCGATATCTGGCGCTCGCCGAGGAGCTTCATATCGACGACGGAGCGAAGCGAGCGGCCGATGAGGCGCTGGATTTCCTGCGTGCGGCCCGACTGCTTGCCCTGCGAGGCCTCGCGGCGCATGCGCTCATGGGTGGAGCGGGGCAGCATGCCGTATTCGGCCGTAACCCAGCCGGCGCCCTTGCCCTTGAGGAAGGGCGGCACGCGCTCTTCAAGGCTCGCCGTGCAGAGCACATGGGTGTCGCCAAATTTGACGAGGCAGGAGCCTTCGGCATGTTTGGTGACGCCGCGTTCGAGGCTGACAGCCCTCATCTCATGGGGCGCACGGCCGGATGGACGCATGGAAACCTTCTCTTCCGTCAGAAATTTGCTATCGGCCAGCCGGAACCGGATGCGCCGGGGACCGCCGGTTTAGTAGCGCGGGCAGGGCCCAAAGGCAAAGGTTGCGGGAGACCGTGGACAGCCGCAATTGACGCGGGCGGCCGCGCTTCCTAGATTTACCTCGAATTTCCGGCTCAATTCAGACAGATAGCGGAGACGCCAGAACCCATGGTTGCCGTCAAGGATCTCAACGATCGCTCGCGCGAGATATTGCGCCGTGTCGTGGAGAGCTATCTTGAAACCGGCGATCCGGTCGGCTCCCGCTTCCTGTCGCGCCATCTCCCCATGTCGCTGTCGGCCGCCTCGATCCGCAATGTGATGTCGGATCTGGAGGCCTTGGGCCTGCTTTTCTCGCCGCATACGAGCGCCGGACGCATTCCGACCGAAGCGGGCCTGCGCATGTTCGTGGACGGGCTTCTCGAGATCGGCGACCTCTCGGAAGATGAACGCCGCTCGATCGAGCGGCAGGTTTCCGGCCAGCACAAGAGCGTCGAGGACGTGCTCGACGAAGCATCGAAAATGCTTTCCGGCCTCAGCCATGCGGCGGGCTTCGTGCTGGCGCCCAAATATGAAGCGTCGCTGAAGCACATCGAATTCGTGCCCATCGATCCGGGCCGGGCGCTCGTCGTCATCGTCACCGAAGGCGGCGAGGTGGAAAACCGCGTCATCGAAATCCCGATGGGCCTGCCGCCCTCAACGCTGGTCGAGGCGACGAACTATCTGAATGCGCGGCTGCGCGGCAAGACCTTCGAGGAAGCGAAAACCATTCTCGCCAGCGAGATGGAAACGCAGCGGGCGGAACTCAACGAACTCACTTCGCGCGTCATCGCATCGGGCCTTGCGACATGGTCGGGCTCGAAGGTCGCGCAGTCGGACGATCCGCTGTCGAAGTCGCTGATCGTTCGCGGCCGCGCGCGGCTCCTCGAAGATGTCCATGCGATGGAGGATCTGGAGCGGGTCCGGCTTCTGTTCGACGAGATCGAGAACAAGCGCGAGCTGGTGCAGCTTCTGGGCCTTGCCGAGCAGGCGGACGGGGTGCGCATCTTCATCGGCTCGGAGAACAAGCTCTTTTCGCTGTCGGGCTCGTCGCTGATCGTCAGCCCCTATATGGACCAGCGCCAGCGCGTGGTCGGCGTACTGGGCGTGATCGGCCCCAAACGGCTCAATTACGCCCGCGTGATCCCGATGGTCGATTACACGGCAAAGCTCGTCGGGC
The DNA here is from genome assembly GCA_021780275.1 of Pseudomonadota bacterium. Next base: position 4,967 of record JAJXZC010000126.1, on the reverse strand, counting down.
GCCTCATCAACTGAGGCACGATCCGGGCGGCAATTCGAAGCACACAGGTTGACAGACGGGGCCCGAACGCGCACATGCGGGGCTCAAACGCAGTGGATATGACGATGAGCGATCAGAACAACGAAGACGAAGCGGCAGCCATGGGCGTCGCGCCGCAGCCGCTACCTGAAGCCGCCGAGGAAGCCCAGGGCGCCGAGGGCGAGCCCGATCCCTTTGTCGTGCTGCAGTCGCTGCAGGCCGAAAATGCCGATCTGAAGGACAAGCTCCTTCGCGCCGTCGCCGAAGCCGAAAATGTCCGCCGCCGCGCCGAGCGCGACCGGCAGGACGCGGCGCGCTATGGCGCGCAGAATTTCGCCCGCGACATGGTGCAGGTGTCGGACAATCTGCGCCGCGCCATCGCCACGCTGAACCCGGAAGAGCGCGAAGCCGCCTCCGCGACGGTGAAGGCGCTGATCGAAGGCGTGGAGATGACCGAACGCCAGCTCCTCGCCACCTTCGAGCGCCACGGCATCAAGGAAATCACCCCGACACCGGGCGACCGCTTCGACGCCAATCTGCATGAAGCCATGTTCGAAGTGCCCGGCACCGGCCAGCCGGCGGGCACGGTCGTCCATGTCATCGAGGCCGGTTACATGATCGGCGACAGGCTGCTCCGCGCCGCCCGCGTCGGCGTCGCCAAGGCGGACGAGGGTGCGGCCAACGGCACCCGCGTCGATACGAAAGCCTGACGTCTCCCGGCCCCGATCGCGGGCCGACCTGCATCCATACCCCGAAAGCCATGTCTCCCCGCCACAAGCGGGGAGGCCGCGCACCCGCTTATCCCCGCATCCCGGCCAGCGCTTATCTATTCGACCTCTGCTGAAGTGAGGTCGGAGCGAGGCTTTGTTTTTGATGTTGCGGCGAATTGAGGCATGCTTGCAAAAGCCCTTGTACGGGAGGGGGCAAGAACGATTTTCAATCGCGTTTGGTACGAGGCAGGGGAGTTTCATGGCGAATCTGTGGGCGGCGGCAGCCTTCTTTCTGGCTATTCACATCGGCGTTTCGGGGACGCGGTTGCGCGATGCAGTCGTCGGCGCAATCGGTGAATGGCCCTATCTCGGCGCTTTCGCGCTCGCCTCTGTGGGCGGGCTCGTCTGGCTCATCATCGGCTACAACGAAGCCGTGATGGAGCCTGATCGGCTCTACTGGGTCGCGCCCGTGGGGCTCAAGCACATGGCGCCGCCGGTCATGCTGATCGCCTTCCTTTTCGCGGTGGTGGGCCTCACCACGCCGAACCCGACCGCCTTCCGTTCGGAGCGCGTGCTCGACACAGAGGGCGACGACGCGCTGGGCATCGTCCACATCACGCGTCATCCCTTCCTCTGGGGCGTGATGATCTGGTCGACGCTTCACATCGCCATGAAGGGCGACAAGGCCTCAATCCTTTTCTTCGGAACCTTCCTGCTGGTCGCGGCGCTGGGCACGCTCTCCATCGACGAGAAGCGCCGCCGCAAGCTCGGCGCCAAGTGGGACGCCTTCGCGGCCAAGACCTCGAACCTTCCCTTCGCGGCGATCTTCTCGAAGCGGACGAAGTTCCGTTTCACCCGGCATGGCTGGTGGCGCATCCTCGCGAGCCTCATCGCCTTCGCGCTGATGCTCTACGTCCATCTCTGGCTTTTCGACGTTTCGCCGATCCCGGGCTGGAAGCCTTATTGATCAGAGCTTGGTGAGGTTTGCCCATCGTCTATTCCCCCGCGCTGAGGGGCGCCTAAGCGAAGCGGAAGCTCAACAGATGCCCTACAAACTAATAGGGGCAGCGGGATAGGCACTGTCAAACCCAGTTGGGGCAGCATTCCAACATGAATATGACGGAATTGGCTCAGTAATCGCGCGTTGAGTCTTCTATGTCACATTGCCGCCCTATCTTGCCTCCATATCTGTTAACAGACATGGGTTCGGTGGACCTGGGATCTAAATTCACGTAGCATGAAATCCCGATATAAAGGGGTCTTTATATCGAGTGCCTTGTGAGGGCCATTGGCGAGGTACAGATGAGCGACGCTCGTTTGAAATATAAGCCGAAATTAGAAAAGATCGTTGAGCTACTGTTGTATCTAGCTCACAAGCGGCCCAATGCTGACCAATATCAGGCCGTAAAATTTCTATATTTGGCGGACCGCGAACATCTCAATCGATATGGCCGTCCGATAACTTTTGAGACTTATTTCGCCCTTCCGTTTGGTCCGGTAGCAACACACGCGCTCGACATGCTTGAACATGACGGCAGGGTGTTACGCAAAGCGCATATAGATGAGCTGCCATTCGAAACAGAAAAGCTCGGTAGGATGACATTTATTCGCGCGCCCAAACGTGCCGTGAATCATGACGTCTTTTCAAAGAGCGATTTAAAGATATTCGATGAAATTTTGGCGCAGTACGGGCATCTGTCATTCGACGATCTGTACAAGATTACGCATTCTCACTTCGCGTATAAGAATGCTTGGGACCATCGAAACGGTGGAACAAAACGCGCCGAAATGAAATACGAGGACATGGTGGAGGAAAGCCCTCGAAAGGCCGAATTTATTTTAGATTTTGAGCAGGTTGCAGAGCATATGTGATGCGAACCGGTGAGATTTATTTCTGGCGCACCAATAGGGCAAAGGGTCACCAACAGAGAGATAAATATCACATATTTATTTGTGACGACGATTGGCAAGATGGAAATACGTTCTTATTCATCTGCTCACAGAATTATTTTGGTGATTTTGCTATAATTAATGCTGAATATGACTGCCTTCCAAAAGAAGAAAGTTTTATCAGTTGTAGCGATCCTGTTTTCTACACATCGGAAGAATTGGAAGCTTTTTCAGCCGAACCAATTGGGTGTCTGACAAAAGACTTCATGAGAGCATTGGCAAACCATCTCGCATCTTCGGAGACGATGGAAACCCGTCATATCATCAGAATATGTAATGCCCTTAATAAGGCTGCAGCTTAAATGATCCGCTGTTAGCGATAACCCCTCTCCTACCGCAATTTGGCAACGTGACGAGTAACCACTAATGGCTGTCAGTGGCGGCTATCTTCGTGCCATGCTGTCCCAATACTTGCTACAATTCCTCGCGCTCGGCGTTTCTAAGCGGCTGCATCTTCCACCCGATACCCAACTAATTAGACCTTCGTCACCCGCCGCAGCGTCAAATTCAGCCTCCCTCCGCCTTCCACCAGTTGCGACGAGCCGGGGATGATCCGGTCGACGCCGTGGAAGCGCATTCTGGAGGGGCCACCCAAGATCAACACGTCGCCGCTCGACAGGCGGAAGCTTTTCGACTTGTCGCGGCGCTCATAGCCGCCGACGTGGAAGACGCAAGTGTCGCCCAGCGAAACCGAGAGGACGGGGGCGTCCAGTGCCGCTTCGTCGCGGTCCTGATGGAGGCCCATCTTCGCCTTCTCGCCCCGGTAAATATTGACGAGGCAGGCCTCGGGCGGGGCCGGGTAGGCGGCAAGCTCCGTCCACAGGTCGAGAAGGATCTGCGGGATCGGGGGCCAGGGCTCGCCGGTTTCGGGGTGGCGGGGCTCGTAGCGATAGCCGCTCTCGTCCGAAAACCAGCCGAGCGGGCCGAAATTGGTCTGGGTGATCGACCAGGGCTGGCCGGTGCGCGGCATGCGGGGGCGATAGGGCGGGGCGGCCTTTGCGCCCTCCCGCAGCGCCTCGATCAGGCCGCGCTGCTCCGCCAGGCCGAGCAGCCCCGGATAGAGGGCGAGGCCTTCGAAACCCGTTTCGACCGGCGTCCGCTTCGCCAACTCAATCTCCCATCGGTTAACACGTGCTGGGGTTACCGCCCGTGAGCCCTAATCGGGAAAGTGATGCGGGCCAATCCCACAAAACGAATCCCTGTGGCCCAAATGCCGCATCCCCGCTTGCGGGGCTCACAAGCGAAACCTATATACAGCCCAGTCATTCCACCCCCCAAGCCATTCGGGGGACCCCTTAGGGGGCCGGAGCCGGACTCGCCGAAGGCGCAGCTTGCGCAAGTCGTGCGGGAATGGCATTGGGCGCCGTCTGAACGGGCTCGCCCGGCCTGCCGCAAAATAAAGAGGACCTTTGAGATGGGAAAAGTAATCGGCATCGACCTCGGCACCACGAATTCGTGCGTCGCGGTGATGGATGGTTCCACTCCGAAAGTGATCGAGAATTCCGAAGGCCTGCGCACGACGCCGTCGATCGTGGCCTTCTCGCCGGATGGCGAGCGCCTTGTCGGACAATCGGCGAAGCGCCAGGCGGTCACCAACCCGACCAACACCTTCTTCGCGATCAAGCGCCTTATCGGCCGCTCCTATGACGATCCGACGACGCAGAAGGACAAGGGCATGGTGCCCTATTCGATCGTGCGCGCGCCGAACGGCGACGCATGGGTCGAGGCCAATGCCGAGAAATATTCCGCCTCGCAGATTTCCGCCTTCATTCTCCAGAAGATGAAGGAAACGGCCGAGAACTATCTCGGCGAGACGGTGACGCAGGCCGTCATCACGGTTCCCGCCTATTTCAACGACGCCCAGCGCCAGGCGACCAAGGACGCGGGCAAGATCGCCGGCCTTGAAGTGCTGCGCATCATCAACGAGCCGACGGCAGCCGCCCTCGCTTATGGCCTCGACAAGAAGAACGGCGAAATCATCGCCGTCTACGACCTCGGCGGCGGCACGTTCGATATCTCCATTCTCGAAATCGGCGACGGCGTCTTCGAAGTGAAGGCGACGAACGGCGACACGTTCCTCGGCGGCGAAGACTTCGACATGCGTCTGGTCAACTACCTCGCCGACGAGTTCAAGAAAGAGAACGGCATCGACCTGCGCGGCGACAAGCTTGCGCTGCAGCGTCTGAAGGAAGCCGCCGAAAAGGCGAAGATCGAGCTTTCCTCGGCGCAGCAGACGGAAGTGAACCTGCCCTTCATCACCGCCGATGCCTCGGGTCCGAAGCATCTGAC